>JADHXT010000167.1 GCA_016782825.1 Candidatus Brocadiia bacterium
ACCAGGGCGGCGGCGCCGACTTCCTGCCCCCCGCCTACGCCCAGGCACTCGCCGCGTGGTGCAGGGAACACGACATCCTGCTCATCCTGGACGAGGTGCAGGCCGGCTTCGGCCGCACGGGCACCTTCTGGGGCTTCGAGCACTACGGCGTGGCGCCCGACCTCATCTGCTGCGGCAAGGGCATCTCCAGCGGCCTCCCGCTCGGCGCCGTGCTCGGCCGCGAGGACGTGATGGCCCTCTACGGCCCCGGCGAGATGACCAGCACCCACTCCGGCAACCCCGTGTGCTGCGCCGCCGCGCTCGCCAGCATCGACGTGATCGAACGCGAAGGACTGGTGGACAACGCCCGCCGCATGGGCAACCTGCTCCAGGCCGAGCTCGTCCGCCTGTGCGCCCCTTGGACCCCCCACGTGGGCGCCATCCACGGCAAGGGGCTCGTGGCCGCCATCCAGTTGGTGAAGACCCCCGGCACCACGGAGCCCGACGCGGCCCTCGCCGCCGACGTGGTGCTCCGCGCGGTGCAAAAGGGCCTCATGTTGTTTGCCCCGGTGGGCTTCGGAGGTGCTACAATTAAGGTGTGCCCTCCGCTGTGCATCACGGCCGAGGCCGTGCGCGACGGCGCGCAGGCCCTGGGCGAAGCCCTGGCGGAGGCCCTCGCGGAAGAATAGTGTGGCCCGCGCTTGCGCGAGGCGGCCGTGTTTACTATAATGAATCTTCGTACACTGCCGGGGCGCGGCACGAAGCCGCAGGCATCGAGTAGTCGTACCCCTCGTGGGCCGGACCCAGGAAAGGGAACGCTCATGGCTGACGACAAGCGCGACTACGGATTCGAGACGCGCCAACTCCACGGCGGGCAGGAGGCCGATCCGGCCACCGGCTCGCGCGCCGTGCCCATCTACCAGACCACCAGCTACTGCTTCCGCGACACCGAGCACGCGGCCGCCCTCTTCAGCCTCGAAGAGCCCGGCTACATCTACACCCGCATCATGAACCCCACCACCGACGTGCTCGAGAAGCGCGTGGCACTCCTCGAAGGCGGCGTGGCCGCCCTCGCCTTCGCCAGCGGCCAGGCCGCCTGCACCAGCGGCATCCTCAACATCTGCTACGGCGGCAGCGAGATCGTCGCCGCCTCCACCCTCTACGGCGGCACCGTGACCCTCCTCGACCACACCCTGCCCCACTACGGTGTGACCACCCGGTTTGCCGACCCCTACGACCCCGAGAGCTTCCGCAAGGCCATCACCGACAAGACCCGCCTCCTCTTCCTCGAAACCATCGGCAACCCCGACCTCAACGTGGCCGACCTCGCCGCCATCGCCGACATCGCCCACGAGGCCGGCGTGCCGCTCATGGTGGACAACACCTTCGCCTCGCCCTACCTGTGCCAGCCCATCGCCCACGGCGCCGACATCGTGATGCACTCCCTGACCAAGTATATCGGCGGCCACGGCACCAGCATCGGCGGCATCCTCGTCGACGGCGGCACCTTCGACTGGGCCGCCAGCGGCAAGTTCCCCATGCTCACCGAGCCCGACCCCAGCTACCATGGCATTGTCTACACCGAGGCCGTCGGCGAGCTGGCCTACATCATCAAGGCACGCACCAACCTGCTCCGCGACCTGGGCGGCTGCGTGAGCCCCTTCAACGCCTTCCTCTTCCTCCAGGGGCTCGAAACCCTCAGCCTCCGCATGGAGCGCCACAGCGCCAACGCCCTCCAGGTGGCCCAGTGGCTCGAGCAGCACCCCAACGTCACGTGGGTGAAGTATCCCGGCCTCCCATCGCACCCCTCGTACGAGCTGGCGCAGAAGTACCTGCCCCGCGGCGCAGGCGGCATGGTCGGCTTCGGGATCAAGGGCGGCCTCGACGCCGGCACGCGCCTGATCAACGGCCTCTCCCTGTGCAGCCACCTGGCCAACGTCGGCGACGCCAAGACCCTGGTGATCCACCCGGCCTCGACCACCCACCAGCAGCTCACCGAGGAGCAGCAGGCCGCCGCCGGCATCACCCCCGACTTCGTGCGCCTCTCCGTGGGCATCGAGACGGTGGACGACATCATCGCCGACCTCGACCAGGCCCTTCGCGCGTAGCTCCCCTCGCCACACACGACCCCGGCGGGCTCACACGCCCGCCGGCCGAGGAGAGAAACGCTCTTGCATCGCTCCTGCCTTCATGTCATCATATTACTTTACTGAACTTCCGTTCATGAAAGTGAAGGAGCGGCGGACATGGCAGACGACCCGCTGACCCCGTACGGTAACCGGCCCATGGTGACGCCGATCGTCAACGCGGTCAACTACGAGTACAGCTCGTTCGAGGTGCTCCGGCAGATCACCGACGGCGAGATCGACGGCTACACCTACCACCGCGACGACAACCCCACCGTGCGCGCCGTGGAGCGCCAGATCGCCGATCTCGAAGGCGCCGAGGACTGCGTGGTGTGCACCACCGGCATGGCCGCCTGCACCATGGTCTACCTCACCTACCTGAGCGCCGGCGACCACCTCATCCTCTTCCACGACGTGTACGGCGCCCACTACAAGGTGTCGCTCATCCTCGAACGCCTGGGCGTGGAAATCACCTGGCTCGACGCCGCCGACTGGCAGTCCGTCCAGGCCAACATGCGGCCCAACACCAAGATGATCCTCTGCGAGACCCCCAGCAACCCCCTGTGCAAGCTGGTGGACATCGCGGCCCTCGCCGCCGTGGCCCACGACGCCGGAGCCCTCTTCGTGGTGGACAACACCTTCGCCACCCCCTTCCACCAGAAGCCGCTCGAGCTGGGCGCCGACCTGGTGGTGCACAGCGCCACCAAGGCCCTCGGCGGCCACAACGACCTCATGGCCGGCGCCATCGCCACCCACAAGGACGCCTACAACGACCTCTGGTTCACCCGCCAGGCCATCGGCACCACCCTCGACGCCTACTCCGCCTCGCTCCTCGAGCGGGGACTCAAGACCTTCGAGCTCCGCGCCGAGAAGATCGCCGCCAACGGCCTCGCCATGGCCCGCCTGCTGGATGGCCATGCCAAGGTGAGCCGCCTCATGTACCCCGGCCTGGAAAACAGCCCCGGCCACGCCATCGCCGCCCGCCAGATGCATCGCGGCTTCGGCGGCATGCTGGCCTTCGACGTGGGCGAGACCATCGAAGACGCCAAGCGCTTCATCACCGCCCTCCACGTGATCATCCACGCCGTGAGCCTGGGCGCCACCGAAAGCCTCATCTGCGTGCCCTACCTCACCACCATGCTCTACCTGCCCGAGGAGCGACGCACCACCTTCGGCGTGAAGCCCCACACCGTGCGGCTCTCGGCCGGCATCGAGGACACGGACCGCCTGCTCGCCGACCTCGACCAGGCGCTCGACGCCGTGTGACCCCCATCCGCCGGGACGGATGCAGCAAAGGAGACAACCCGGCGGGCCTCCACCCCGCTGCGGTGACCCGACCATGGCTGGCGACGCGCCCCAACCCGACCCACACCTCCAGCGGCCCGACCTCCCGCCGTGGCAACAGCCCGACTCCGTCGGGATCGTGCAGACCCAATACCACACCTTCGCCGAACCGCCCCACCCCATGCCCCTCGACAGTGGAGCCACCCTCGGCCCCATCACCCTCGCCTACGAAACCTACGGCCAACTCGACGAAACCCGAAGCAACGCCATCTTCATCTGCCACGCCCTCTCCGGCGATGCCCACGTGGCCGGCTACCACAGCACCGACGACCACAGACCCGGCTGGTGGGACGCCATGGTGGGGCCCGGCAAGGCCTTCGACACCACCCGCTACTTCGTCATCTGTGCCAACTGCATCGCCGGCTGTAGCGGCTCCACCGGCCCCGCCTCTATCCATCCCGCCACCGGCCGACGCTACGCCCGCGACTTCCCCGTGGTGACCCTGGCCGACATGGTGCGTGCCTACAAGGCCCTCGCCGACCACCTGGGCGCGCGGAAGCTCCTCGCCATCACCGGCGGCTCCATGGGCGGCATGCAGGTGCTCGAGTGGTCCATCATGTACCCCGACGCCGTCCACGCCATCATCCCCATCGCCACCCCGGCGCGCCTCACCGCCCAAGGCATCGCCTTCAACGTGGTGGGCCGCCAGGCCATCCTCGACGACCCCCACTACAACGGCGGCAACTACTACGACGGCCCCCCGCCCAACACCGGCCTCGCCATCGCCCGCATGCTCGGCCACATCACCTACCTGAGCGACGACTCCATGCGCGAGAAGTTCGGCCGCCAGCTCCGCGACCGCGAGGACCTCAGCTACGACTTCGGCGTGGACTTCGAGGTGGAGAGCTACCTCCAGCACCAGGGCCAGGCCTTCACCGAGCGGTTCGACGCCAACTCCTATCTCTACATCACCCGCGCGGTGGACTACTTCGACCTGGCCGGCAAGTATGGCTCCCTCGCCGACGCCTTCGCCCGGGCGCGCGCCCGCGTGCTGCTCATCTCCTTCACCTCCGACTGGCTCTACCCACCCACCCAGGCCAAGGAAATCGTCTCGGCCCTCCGAGCCAACGGCCTCCACTTCGCCTACTGCGAGGTGCCCACCCGCTACGGCCACGACGCTTTCCTGCTGGAGAAGGACACCCTCACCCGCGTGATCTCCGACTTCCTCGCCCTCGAATACAGCCGCGCGCTCCGCCCGGAGGCCCCGTGATGCCCCCCACCGCCTCCCCCCTGCGCCCCGACCTGCTGCGCATCGCCGAGCTCATCGAGCCCGGCACCCGCGTGCTCGACCTCGGCTGCGGCTCCGGCGAGCTCCTGCGCTACCTCGAGGACACGCGCGGCGTGACGGCCCGGGGCATCGAGATCGAGCCCACCCGCGTGATGGACTGCGTGGCCAAGGGCCTCTCCGTGTGCCAGGGCGACATCGACGAAGGGGTCCTCGACTACAGCGACAACCACTTCGACTACGTGGTGCTCAGCCAAACGCTCCATCTGGTGAGCCGCCCGCGGCTCGTGGTGCGCGAGATGCTGCGCGTGGGCCGGCACGGCATCGTGTCCATCCCCAACTTCGGCTACTGGCCCATCCGCCTGGCGCTGCTGCTGCGCGGCCGCCTGCCCCGCCTGGGCTGCTTCAAGCGCCCCTGGTACGACACCCCCACCGGCCACGTGATGACACTGAACGATTTCCGCCACTTCTGCCGCAACAACGGCATCGCCATCGAAAGCCAGCGCAGGGTCGCCAGCCCCGGCTTCCTGGCCGAACACCGGGCACGCCTTTTCCCCAACCTCTTTGCACAGCTTGGCATATACCTCGTCACTCGGGCTGCCCCGGCCCCGACGCCGTGACCCATCTGTCACCAGAAATCACCTTGACGTAGGAAGGGCGATGGGGTAGACTTGGTTGGGTCGTAAGCCCCGGCTCACCCTTGCGCCCGCGATGCCGGCGGGCAGGTGGTTCGCGCCGCGGAGGCACGGGTCGGGAACACGCTCATCCCCCGGACGCGATTCTTCCGAGCCTTCTCGGCCCAGTGGCCGTCTGCACGGTTTTGAGTGTTGCGCCTGTCGAGTTGATGTCGAATGCCCAAGCCGCAACTGAAGAACCTCGAAATCCTGGACACCGTGGGCAATGGCGCCGGCAGCATCGTGTATAAGGCGCACGACCTGCGGCACGACCGCATCGTGGCCATCAAGCATGTGACCCGAGGCACCGTGGACGCCATCGAGAGCGCCCGACGCGCCGGCCGCGCCGCCGACTCGCGTATCCGGGAACACGCTCGCATCAACTACGCCAGCTTCTTCGACCAAGTGCGCAACGAATACCGCATCCTCCGTGCCCTCCGCAAGGACGCCTACCCGCCCGGCATCGTCCGCGTGTACGGCCTCGTCACCCTGCGGCGTTTCTTCCGCGTTGTCGGCTACGACCTCGTCATGGAGTTCATCGAGGGCGTCAGCCTGCGCGAAAAGCGCGACTACCCCATGCCCGACCTCGTCCGCTACTACCGCCAGGCCGCCAGCGCCCTCGGCTCCCTGCACGCCCACAAAATCTTCCACGCCGACATGAAGCCCCACCACATCTTCGTGTCCAAAGAGGGCCGCGTGAAGCTCCTCGACTTCGGGCAAAGCCGCTTCTACAACGACCCCGCACGCCGCATCCAGGGCACGGTGGACTTCATGGCCCCCGAGCAGGCCAAGGGCACGGCCGTGGACCCCCGCACCGACGTGTACGGCCTGGGCGCCGCCATGTACTGGGTGCTCACCGGCGAGTGCAACCGCCCCGCCCTCAGCGGCATGGGCGGCGGCGTGGGCTTCACCGTGGGCTATGCCGGCCGCGCACGCGAGGTGCGCGACAAGAACGCCGACTGCCCGCCCGCCCTCGAAGAGCTCATCCTCCAGTCGTGCGAGCGGCGGCCCGGGAAGCGGCCGTCGTCCATGGGCGAGGTCGTCTCCCGCCTCGACACCATTCTGCCCAAGCTGGCCGCGAGCTGACGCCTACTTCCTGGTCTCCCTCTCCAATGCCGCCAGCGCCTCGCCCACTGCAACACTTTCGCCATGCGTGAGATGCCCGCCGCCGTAAAACACGCGGCAGAAAGCACGGCTGATGTCGCGCACCGGCTCGTACGCCGGCCCGCCGTCGGCCACGGTCCGCTCCGCAAACTCCAGCGGCGTGAGCGTCGGGTCCCGCGGGAAGCCACGGCGCCGCATCAGGTCGAGCGTCCTGCGGTAGAAGCCGATGGCCGGGGGGCCGCCATGGCCGCGGCGGCGTGCCCGGCGGTGCGCCCGGCGCCGCAGCCACACCAGCAGCACCACGCCGCCGCCCACCACCACCGCCAGGCCCCCCAGCACGGCCACGGCACGCACGCCGGCCGACACGCCGGAGTCCAGTGCCAACTGCCCCGGGCCCCACAGCGGCAGGTAGTTGGGCAGCCGCGACAGGACGCGCGTGACGGCATCGGCCAAGTGGCGCTGGTCGGTGCTCGAGTAGTTGACCACCCACGTGTTCCACGACACGCGCAGGTAGGCCAGGCGCCGCGAGAGCCGCGACAGCCATCCCTGGCTCGCGGGGGCCTCCGGTGCCGCCGGCGTGGGATCGAAGCTCTGCCAGAACAGGTGCGTGACCGGCAGCCGGGCCTCCACCCAGGCGTGCGCGTGGCGCTGGCGGACGATGTAGAACTGGCCATACTCGTTCCACTCGCCGCCGCGGAAGCCCGTGACCATGCGGGCCGGGATGTGCAGCGCGCGCAGCAGCACCACCATGCCGGCGGCGAAGAGCTCGCAGTGTCCCCGCCGGGTGTTGAGCAGGAAGTCCTCGATGGGATCGACGCCGCGTGCCGTAAGGCCGGGCTCGAGCGTGTAGGTGTAGTTGCCGCGCAGAAAGGTCTCCACCTGGAGGATGCGGCGGT
>JADHXT010000168.1 GCA_016782825.1 Candidatus Brocadiia bacterium
GGAAGGACGCGCCCGCGGCGGCAGCGGCGTGGAAGCAACTGGCCCGCGACACCTCGCTGCCGCCGGCCCACCGCGACGTGGCGCGGCGGCGAATCGCATGGGCAGAGCGCGTGCAGAAGGGGCTTCCCCCGCACGATCCAGCCGAGCATCGGGTAGCGCTGCCGACGCTGCCGGACCGCGCCGTGGTGTTGCACGTTGCCCCCGAGGCCAGTCCGGGCGGCAACGGCACGGCCGCCAAGCCGTTGGCGTCCCTGGCTGCCGCCCGCGACGCGATCCGGGCGATGAGGAAGTCCCGCGGCGGCAGATTGCCCGCCGGCGGGGTGCGCGTGATGATCCGCGGCGGAGTCTATCCCGCAACGGGGACCTTCGCGCTGGCGGCGGAGGACTCGGGGACTGCCGACGCGCCGATCGTCTACCAGGCGAGGGCGGGCGAGACGGTCGTCCTTGACGGCGGCGTCCACATCCCGGCCTGGCGGCCCATCTCCGACGCCAAGCTCCGCGAGACGCTTGCTCCAGCGGTGCGGGGCCGCGTGGTCGAGGCGGACCTCAAGGCGCTCGGAGTCGAGGACCTCGGTGACCCGACCGCCCTGCGTCTGCGGCCCGAGCTCTACTGCGACGGCCTCCCCCAGACGCTGGCCCGCTGGCCAAACGTGGGCTTCGTCAAGACCGGCAAGATCCTCGACAAGAAGGGCAGGTTCCAATACGCCGAGGACCGCGCCGGCAACTGGCTCGACGAGCCGGACGTCCGCCTCTACGGCTACTGGCACTGGGACTGGTTCGAGGAGTACCAGAAGGTGGCCGCGATCGACCCGGCCGCGCGGTCTTTCACGCTCGCCGCCCCCTATTCGCACTACGGGTATCGGGCGAACCAGCGCTACCGCGCCGAGAACGTCTTCCGCGAGCTCGACCAACCTGGCGAGTGGTACCTCGACCGCCGGACCTCGATGGTCTACTGGCTGCGACCCGAAGGCGTCGAACTGGCCAAGGCCCGGACGACCCTCAGCATCCTGGCCAGGCCTTTCGTGAGCATGGACGACGTTCAGCACGTGCTGCTGCTGGGCCTGACGTTTCAGGACGCCCGGGGCGATGGCGTCCACGTCAACGGCGGCGGCGACTGCCTCGTCGCCGGTTGCACGCTGCGGCGGCTGGGCGGCGACGGCGTCGTCGTGACCGGCGGCCGGCACCACGGCATCTTCGGCTGCACGATGCACACGCTGGGCTGCGGCGGCATGAAGGTGGCCGGCGGAGACCTCAAGACGCTCGCGCCCGGCCGGCACTTCGTCGAAAACTGCACCGTCTACGACATCTCCCGCTACAAGCGCACCTACACCCCGGCCGTGCTGCTGGCCCGGGGTGGCTGTGGCAACCGCGTGGCCCATTGCCTCTTCGAGCGCATGCCGTCCTCGGCCATGCGGATCGAGGGCAGCGACCAGCTCATCGAGCTGAACGTGATCCGCCACGTCGTAGAGGAGTCCGACGACCAAGGCGGGCTGGACATGTGGGGAAACCCCCTGTACCGCGGCGTGGTCATCCGTTGGAACCGCTGGAGCGACATCCGCGGCGGAACGCACTGCGGCGCCGCCGGTGTGCGGCTGGACGACATGATCTCCGGGGTGGCCGTCTACGGCAACATCTTCGAGCGCTGTGGCTCGCGACTGTTCGGCGGCGTGCAGATCCACGGCGGGAAGGCGAACCTGGTCGACAACAACGTGTTTGTGGACTGCCCTTCGGGCATCAGCTTCTCCCGCTGGGGGGCCAAACGCTGGCTCGCGAAGATCCAGCCTTTCCTGAAGCAGGCCGGTGACCCGCTGTGCCTGGCGCGCTACCCGGACTTGGCCCGGCTCAAGGACGACCCGGACATCAGCTTCGTGACCCGCAACGTGTTCGTCGGCTGCAAGAAGGTCCTCATCCGCGACGGCGGCATCCAGCGGACCGGCCTGAACACGACGATCGACAAGCCCCTCGACGTCAACGCCGTCCTGGAACAGGCCGCCGCCCGCAGTCCACAGTTTCGCCGAACCCTGTTCGAGCCAATCCCCGTCAAGCAGATCGGCCCCTACCCCCACCCGTGGCGAAGTGCCCTTGGGCCGTAGCCCCACGGGGATGCAGGAACAGCGTATGATGCCCACCAAGCTGAGGACCGCGGGCCTCGCTGCTGTGGCCCTGTTGCTCGCCGGTGCCGACGTGCAAGGTGCTGAGGCGCACCGCGCCCGTCCAAGGAAGATCTTCGCCCACCACATGGGCTGTTACCCGGTAGGGGCGGCGGCAACGGCCCATCACCGGATGAACGACGCGCACAAGGTGCGGCACGACGGGACGCGGCAGCACGACGCGTACGGCGACCGCTGGCGGAACTGGCCTCTCGTGCCCGACGGGACAAAGCTCTCGTTGGAGGCGTCGGCCGACCTGGAGATCCGCCGGGCCTTGCGCGGCGGCATCGACGGGTTCGCCATCGACGCCTGGGCCGGCAGGGACGACGCCAAGCGGGTCTTTTCCGCCCTCATCAAGGTCGCTGAGAAGAAGGGCTATCCCTTCGAGGTCACCATCTGCCTCGACGCGGGAATCCAGAGCAACCAGGGCCTCAGCAAGTCGATCCAGTGGGTGCTGGAACACCACGGCGATTCGCCCAAGCTCGCCCGTCGCGACGGGAAGCTCCTCATCTTCGGCTACCTCTCCGTCTTCCCCGGATTCCGCCACGGCGCTCAGGTGCTGAAGCAGAAGGAAAGGAACCGCGACAAGGACATCAAGGAGCTGTTCACGGACTCCTGGCTGCGCGCAACGCCCCAGGGCTGGGACCTGATGGCCAAGGCCCATGAGCAGATGGAGCGGGATTCCGGCCGGGAGCTCTACTGGCACTACTGCATGAGCGCGTTCTTCCATCAGGTCCCCGGCAACCTGCACGATGCCGACAAGCTCGTCGAGGCTGCCGCCTTCATGGCCGGGCGCTTCGACGCCGTCGGGGAGTTCCTGGGCGGAGGCGAGGTGCACGACCGCATGGCCGCGGCCGTGCGGGCCAAGGGCGCCGAGTGGTCTCAGCCGCTCTACTTCCAGTACGAGAACATCGGGTGGGGAGGCAACCGCATCGGCAACGGGGCCGACATCCTCCGCCGCTGCTGGCGCGACGCGCGCAAGAACGGCTCCACCCTCATCCAGTTCGTCACCTGGAGCGACTACACCGAGAATACCAGTCTGGCCCCGGCGTACGAGACCCGCTACGCGATCACGGACCTCAACCACCACTTCATCCACTGGTGGAAGACGGGCAAGGAGCCCACGAGCGACCACGACAAGATCTACCTCATCTACCGCAAGTATCCCAAGGGCGCGACGTTCTATCCCTTCAAGGCCAAACGTAAGGACTCCGGCGGGGTCATCGAGGTGCTGACCATCCTGCCCGCCCCGGCGAAGCTCCGCCTCGTCGGCCGCGACGCCGAGTGGCACGCCCCGGCGGGCATGTCGCACCGGCAGTTCCCGCTTAGCCCCGGGCCAGTCGTCGCCGAACTGCTCCGCGACGGACAGGTCGTCACGCGCCTGGAGTCGCCCGAGCCGATCACCGACCGCCCCTTCCGCGAGCAGAACGGGATGACCTGCTTCTCGACGGAGTTCGAGCGGCACTGGAGGGCCGACTTCGGCGAGGACGTGGCGCCGCTCCTCCGCGGCGAGTACGCCGACAGCGACAAGGATGGCCTGCCCAACTGGTTCGAGATGTACTGGTTCGGCAAGTTCCTGGACTACTCGACGGCCACCGTCGCTGATCCGGACGCGGACCCCGACCGAGACGGCAAGAGCAACCTCGAGGAGTACCGAGCCCAGACGGACCCGACCCGTCCTCCCCGCCCAAGCAGTCTGAGATAGAGCTCCGGACACCGGCTCGCGTTTTCATCACTTCGTGTGTTGCTTCAGGAACTCCAGCACCCGCTCGAAGCGCTCCGCGTTGGCGGGGTTTCTCAGGCCACCGTTGGCCCAGTCGAAGCCGTGCCCGCCGTTCTTGACCGTGATGAGCTTGTGCTCGACCCCCTGCTTCTTGAGCGCGTCGGCCATCTGGACGGAGAGCTTGTAGGGCACGTCGGTGTCGCGGTCGCCATGGAGCAGCAGCGTCGGGGGGTAGTCCCTGGTCACGTTGCGCTCGGGGCAATAGGGATCGAACGCTCGGGGCTCCGTGTGCGGGTCGAACCCCGCGACTTCCCTGGGCCACAGCCCCTGCTGGCGGCAGTAGAGGTAGAAAAGCCTGCGCGTATTCGGCCCGATGACTTCCGAGACGACGGGGCCGCCGACCGCCTTGTAGGCTTCCTCCTTCGGCACGGCGGGCCGCTTGCAGTAGAAGGGGTCGGGGCGGCTGTACCACTTGCCCGCGATGTCGCCGTAGCCGTAGAAGGCCACCAGGGCCTTGGGTCGCGGCTTCACGCAGAAGCCCGCCATGAGGGTCAGATACCCGCCCGCCGAGTGCCCGATGACCGCAATGCGATCGGGATCGATCTTGAACAGGCGCGGGCCTTGCGAACGAAGCCACGCATAGGCGTGCTGGAGGTCCTCGATGATCCCCTTCACCTTCGTCTCGGGCGCCAGGCGGTAATCGATGGAGACGAGTGTGAAGCCTGCGTCCAGGTAGCGCGCCAACTGGTCCCTGGGCACGAATCCCCGCTGGCCCATGATCAGTGCGCCGCCATGGATCCACAAGATGGCGGGCCGCACTTCCTCGCCGGGCATTCGGTAGACGTCGGCCTTGATCTTGCAGTCGCCGACGGTCTTGTACGTGTAGGTCTGCTTCGAGTAGCGCACCTCCCCTCCCTTCGCGGGCTGGCCGCCCAAGATCCAAGCCGCCAGGATCGACGCGCCAAGAGCCACGATGCCTCGGTTCATCGGTGTCTCCTTCAACGAGCCACGGGCACACCGGGCCGACTGGGCAAGAACTTGGCCACCCAGCAATCGCCGTTCCCCCAGCCGACGGGGAACTTCCCGCCGTTGGGGACGGAGCCGAATCCCGGATCCCCGCCGTACTTCTCCTGCCAGGCGTTCTTCACGGGGAAATCCCGGCTCGTGGTCACTCCCCCGACGTACAGCGTTCCATCCGCACCGAAACAACAGGCGCGGGCCATGTCGTCGCCCGTGCCGCCGACGTAGCTTGAGTAGAGCAGCATGCTCAGGTCGTTGGAGAGTATGGACACGATCCCGTCAAAGGGATACTTGCCTCCCGCTCCCGCGTTGCGGGCTTGGAACGCCCCGGCCGTGACGGGGAAATCGGTCGAGCTGCTGCTGCCGGCCACCATCACGTTGCCTTGCGCGTCCACGGCGATCTGGTCCGGGCCGTTGGTTTCATAGCCATTGCCTCCCAGATACGTCGCGGCCAGGAGCTTGCCTGTTGGCGAGAACTTCGCCACGCCGAAATCCTCGGGGCCGCCGCCGAACTTGGTCTGGAAGGCCCCCGGCGTCACCGGCCACCTTCTCGTGCACGTGCAGATGAAGACGTTGCCCTGCGGGTCCAGCGCCACGTTATGAGTCCGCGGGAAGGCATCGGCAATGTACGTGCCGAAGAGCAGCTTCGAGCCGTCCGCCGACAGCTTGCCGAGCCAGCCCTCGCTCGGCGTCGAGCTTGCCGCCTCAAGCGTCGTGGGCATGTCCCTGGAGAATGTCCGCAGGAGCACGGCCGGGCAGTGGTCGGCTCCCACGCCCAACGAGGCCACCCAGTCATTGCCGTTCGAGCCCCCAATCCACGTCGCCCAGATCACCTTCCCCCCGTTGGAGATCTTGATGACCCCCACATCCGACTTGCCGAAGTGGTTCCCGCCGCCGTGTGGGGTCTTCTGGAAGGCATTGGCGAACCAAGCCGCGGGCAGGACTTCACGGCTCTCGGCGAAGTAGTCCAACACGCAGTAGACGTCGCCCTGGTCATCCATCGTCATGTCTCGAACCGCATAGCCCGTGCCCACGTATGTGGCCCATACCCAGCCTGAGGCGTCGGGCTTCAGCTTGCCCACGAAGCCGCAGGGGTGGCTGGTGGTCGGCTGGGGCGCGCCCTGCGTGGTGGGGGACCCCTGCCCCATGCGGCCGGCCACGAACACGCAACCCGCGCGATCCACCTTGACGCTGTAGAGGTAGGACGACCTCTGCTGGCCGACGACCCGAGACCAGATCAGGCGGCCGGTCGGGCTGACCTTCGCCACCATGCCGCCGCTCCCCTTTGATTGCCCTGCAATCACGCCGGGGGTCCTCGGGAAATCGCCCGAGCCGGCAATGCCCGCGACGTAGGTGTTGCCTTGCGCGTCCACGGTCATGTCGCGGAGCAGTTCCCCGTTCGAGCCGCCGAGATAGGTCGAGAACGCCAGCTCACACGACTTGGCAGCCGCCCGCGGCGCAGGGGCCGATTGTCCCAGGGCGCCTTGATTGGCTATCCCCAACAGAGAGCAGAACACTACACACACGGCCGCAAGGCGGCGGACCCTCACGGGATGCGTCGTTCCCATCACTGATCCCTTCTCCTTCTAGGTCGGCCTTGGCTTGGCGGCTCACACCTATTCCGCTGCCGTGAGGACCAGGTATAGCGTGTTGGGCGGGAGTGTGACGCTCACACGTCCCTCCTTGGCCTTCAGAGCAACGCGGGTCGCAGTGGGCATGCCGTTCATGTCCAGGAGCGTTGCCTTGGCGAGGCGTGGGTTCGCGACTGTGACCGTGGCATCAGCCTTCTCCACCTGCCAGGGCGCCTTGCCGGTCGAGAGGATGTAGTGGGCATCGGTCTGCTTGCCCTCGTGTCGCACGCGCGCGGGTCGCACGGTCCAGCCCGTGGGGCGGGCCAGCGTGCCTACCTGGACCAGCACTTTCCGCGATTCCCGAATGGGCTGGTCGTCGAGCGGGACCACCACGATCGTGGCGTACCGGTTGCGGCAGGTGATCTCGACGTCCGCGAGGCGCTGGGGGCCGGCGGCGCCGAGGAAGCCGGCGACGGCCTGCGCCTTGGGGGCATTGACGCGGTAGACGCCGCGGCCGTAGTCGGTCTCGACCTCGCCGGTGATGCTGCGGACGACCTTGCGCTCGCGGTCGATGTACTTGGCCAGATCGACGGCGGCAGACTTCGCGGGATCGCCGCCGTAGACGACGCGGACGGGGCCGACGAGGTAGGCCAGGGGGTCCAGAACGGTCTTGATGCTCGAGGTCATGGGGATGTTGCCCTGGTCGCGGTTGGGGTCCCAGCCGGGCTCTTCCGAGAGGAGGGGGGTCTTGCGTTCCCAGAGATTCTGGAGGCTGCGCTGCTCGACGACGGCCGGCTCGCCGGCCCTGACGAAGCCCTTGCGGTAGAGGAGCGCGGCGGCGGGGAACTGCCCGATCTGCATGGGGGTGGAGTAGGTCCACT
>JADHXT010000169.1 GCA_016782825.1 Candidatus Brocadiia bacterium
GGGGCCCTGTGTGCCGCCGCCGAGGTGGAAGTCAATGACCCCGCTGCCGCCAAGGCACTGCTCCAGAAGATGCTCGCCACGGCCGACACCACGTCGCGGGTGAAGGCGCTTATCGTGCAGCTCGGCGCCGAGTCGTGGGACGCGCGCGAGGGAGCGACCCGCGAGCTGACCGCGCTCGGCTCCGGCGCCGTTCCGCTGCTCGAGAAGGCGGCCGAAAGCGACGACCCCGAGATTCGCCACCGCGCGAAGGAGATCCTCAAGGCCCTGGCCGCCAAACCGCAGGACGCCAGCGCCGACCTGGGCAAGGCCATCGATGTGCTTGCCGCGGCCAAGGACAAGTGGGTGGCGGCCGCGCTGCTCGACTTGCTTGGCCACGCGCGCGACGACGTGCGCTACGCCGCCGAGTACGGCCTGCGGCGCATCGCACGCCGCGATTTCGGCTACAACGCACTCGACGACGAGAAGGCCCGCCAGGCGGCCATCGCACGGTGGCGCGCGTGGTGGAAGGACGCCGAGAAGTCCTTCGCCTTCGACGCCAAGCCTCCCAAGCCGGCCCAGATCGCCGGTGTGCTGGTGTGCAGCCGCCGGTGGCCGCGAGTGTTCGTGCTCGACCTCGAGGGCGAGACGGTCTGGTCGAAGGACATGCCCGGCCGAGCCTACGCCGCCGACCGCCTGCCGAACGGCCACACCGTGATCGTCGACAGCGTGCGCGGGGTGGTCGAGGAATACGACCCCACCGACCGCGTGGTGTGGAAGAGCGAAGAGGGCGCCTTCCGCGGCTCGGTGATGGACGTGGAGCGCCTGCCCAACGGCAACACCCTGGTCGCCCACACCAGCGCCAACCTGCTGGCCGAGCTCGACCGCCAGGGCAAGGCCGTGTGGTCGCTCCGCGTCGACCGCTCGCCCTGCTCCGCCCGCCGCCTGCCCAACGGCAACACCCTGGTGGCCTACTGGGCCACACCCGGCAAGGTGGTGGAGCTCACTCGCGGCGGCAAGATCGCCTGGGCCACCGAGGGCCTCCAGATGCCCGGCAGCGCGCAGAAGCTGCCCGATGGCAACGTGCTCATCGCCGAGTATCGCGCCAAGCGCATCATCGAGGTCGACCGCAAGGGCCTGGTGGTGTGGCAGCGCGAGTGCACCGGCTATCCCCACAGCGTGGTGCGCCTGCCCGATGGCTCGATGGTGGTGAGCGACACGGTGGAGGGCGTGGTGCTCATCGGCCCCGACGCCGGCGTGCTGCACACGCTCGATGCCGAGGCCAAGTGGGGCAGGGTGCGCCTGGCGCCCGCGGTCCGCGGCGCGGCAACGCCCCGCCCGAAGGCCCCCGACAGGAAGGCGGACAAAGGCGACACCAAGGGCAAGTGATGGGACGGCGAGTCCTAGGTCGGTGCGACGATGCGCTCCAACTCAACGATCAGCGCGGGCACGTCCTGCTGGACGATCGCCCACACCACGTCGAGATCCACCAAGTCGTACCCGTGGATGAGGCGGTTCCGCAGGTCCACGATGTCGCGCCACTGGATCCGTTGGAATCGGATGCGTTCGTCGGGTGGGACCCTTGCGGCGGCTTCCCCAACAATCTCGAGCAGATGAACGAGGGACAACTGAAGTTGCCGGTCGGTATCGAGGTCGGACCGCGCGCGCCCGCGAGCCATCTCGCCTGCCTCGCGTGCGTGGTCCAGCATGTGCCGAAGGCACACGAGCGGGTCATGCCGCGACATACTGCGTCTCCGCTTCGGCCAGCACCTCGTCGCGGTAGTAGGGGCTCAGGCACGCCGGCGTGTTGAGATCCACCCGTCGTCCGAGCATCTCGGACAGCTCCCGTTGGATGGCGAAGAACGCCAGGCCGGGTGTGTGCCCTGGCTCGAACTCCACGAGCACGTCCACGTCGCTATCGGGCCGGAAGTCGTCGCGCAGGATCGACCCGAAGAGCGCAAGGCGGCGGATGTGATGCGCGCGACAGAAGCCGGCGATCTGGTCTTGCGAAAACTGCACTCCCTGATGTTCCATCGCCGAGCTCCTTACTCCCGATGCACCCCATTATAGCTCTGTGTGGCCCGTCCGCAAGCGCCAGCCCACGCTGTCGATCCTGGCAGCGCTGCCCCCATCCCGTTCTGCTTACCGGCTGCGGAGTTCTGCCAGCGCGTCGAGGAGCGCGGTCATGTCGTCGGGGAGGGGGGCGGTGAACTCCATGCGCTCGCCCGTGATGGGATGGTCGATGGCGATGCGGTGGGCGTGGAGCGCCTGGCGGGCGATGAGCGGCGGCTCGCCGTCGCCGGGCTTTTGCCCCAAGAGGTCGGAGCGGTAGAGCGCGTCGCGGCTGCCGTAGAGCGCGTCGGCCACCACGGGATGGCCGATGTGCGCCAGGTGCACGCGGATCTGGTGGGTGCGGCCGGTGAGAATCTGCACGTCGAGGTGGGCGAAGCCGCGGAAGCGGCGCTGCACGCGGTAGATGCTCGTGGACGGCTTGCCGCCGCTGCGGACGGTGAAGCTGGTGCGGTTGCGGCTGGGCGCGATGGGGGCGTCGATGCGGTCGGCGTCGAGTTCGGGCTCGCGCTCCACCACGGCGGCGTAGTGTTTCTCCACGGTGCGCTGCTGGAACTGGTCGGCCATTGCCGCGTGGGCGCGGTCGGTCTTGGCCACGAGGATCACGCCGCTGGTGTCGCGGTCGAGGCGGTGCACGATGCCCGCCCGCAGCTCGCCGTAGCTCGACGACAGGGTCTGCGTGTGGCCGAGCAGCGCGTTCACCAGGGTGCCCTCCTGGTGGCCCTTGGACGGGTGGACGACCATGTCGGGCGGCTTGTTGATGGCGAGCATGTGGTCGTCTTCGAACAGCACGTCGAGGCCCACCGGCTCGGCCGCCAACAGCGGGCCGTCGTCCACGGGGAGAGCCACCTCCACCGCATCGCCCACCTGGAGCCTGTGCGACGGCTTCACCGTCTCGCCGCCCACGAGCACGTGGCCGCGCTTGATGGCGCGCTGGAGCGCGGCGCGCGAAAACTCGCCGAGGGCCGCGGCGAGGAACTGATCGAGCCGGTGGCCCTCGTGGGCGCGCTCGATGGCGAAGCGCTGGCGAAAGAGGCTGGGCGGCGTGTCGGTCGGGTCAGGCATGGGCTCACCTCGGGGGATGTGGGGCTGCCCCAGTATAGCCGGAACCGGGACGCGGGGCGAAGGAGGGCGAGTGAAGGGGCATCTGCACGGGGAGACACTAACTGGTAACCACAGACCAAATAACCAAGCAAAGCCTTGACGAAAGCGCCCGCGACGGATACACTGCACGCAATGCAACACACCGGCAGCCGACCCCCGGGACCGATGGCGTGGCTCACCCTCGCCCCGCTCGCGCGCGGCTGGCGCATCGCCACCTTCGGCGGCCTCGCCGTGGCCCTGGGCATGGCCATCGTGGTGGCGCGCATCTCCAACGCCGCATCCTACCTCACCGACGCCCCCGAAACGTGCATGAACTGCCACGTCATGACCGACGCCTACGCCTCCTGGCAGCGCGGCAGCCACGGCCACGTAGCCGTGTGCATCGACTGCCACGTGCCCCACAGCAACCCCGTGGCCAAGAACGCCTTCAAGGCGCAGGACGGCCTCCGCCACTCGTGGGTCTACCTCACCCGCCAGGAGCCCCAGGTGTTCCGCCTCTCCAAGGGCGCCGTGCCCGTGGTGCAGGGCAACTGCCTGCGCTGCCACGCCGACCAGATCGCCATGGTCCGCCTCGCGGCCTCGTCCGAGCGGCCCTGCTGGGACTGCCACAGCAACATCCACGGCGAGGCCCGCAGCCTCTCGGCCTCGTCCCAGACCCTCCGGCCCCAGCTCCCCGCCACCGGCCTCCCCTGGATGAAACGCTGACGCAAGGAGACGCCCCGTGTCCGACTCTGCCCCCGCTCGCTCGACGCCCCGTTGGGTGGGACCCGCGCTCTTCATCCTCGTGGCGGCCGTGGTGGCGCTGCTCGGCCTGCTCGCCACGTCGCTCCAGGAGCGCAACGCCGAAGCCCAGCGGCCCTCCCTCGTGCTCCAGCCCATCGCCGAGTGGGAGCCCGACAACGCCAAGTGGGGTGCCAACTACCCCCGCGAATACGAAAGCTACGCCCGCACTGCCCTCGACACCACGAAAACCAAGTTCGGCGGCGCCTTCCCCCGCGACTACCTCGACGAGTTTCCCCAACTCGTCGTCCTCTTCGCCGGCTACGGCTTCAGTAAAGACTACCTTCAGGCCCGCGGCCATGCCCACGCCATCGAGGACGCGACGAACACCAAGCGCATCAAGGTGCCTGTCAACGCCGGCACCTGCTGGACCTGCAAGAGCACCGACGTGCCCCGCATGATGGCCAAGATCGGCGTCAAGGAGTTCTACGCCGCCAACTGGCACGACCTCAAGAAGGACATCACCCACCCCATCGGCTGCCAGGACTGCCACGACCCCGCCACGATGCGCCTCCGGATCACCCGCCCCGCACTCCGCGAGGCCTTCCAGGCCATGGGCCGCGACATCGACAAGGCCACCCACCAGGAAATGCGCTCCCTCGTGTGCGCCCAGTGCCACGTGGAGTACTACTTCAAGACCGACCCCGCCGAAGGCAAGAAGAACTACCTCACCTTCCCCTGGGCCAACGGCACCACCGTGGAGGCCATGCTCGAGTACTACGATGCCATGGACTTCGCGGATTGGACCCACGCCGTCAGCAAGACCCCCATCATCAAAGCCCAGCACCCCGACTATGAGGTCTACTCCACCGGCATCCACGCCTACCGCGGCGTGTCGTGCGCCGACTGCCACATGCCCTACCGCACCGAAGGCGGCGTGAAGTTCACCGACCACCACGTGCGGAGCCCGCTACTGAACATCGCGAACTCCTGCGCCGTGTGCCACCGCTGGAGCGAGAACGACATCAAGACCCGCGTGGAGGCCATCCAGACCAAGGTGGCCAACGCCCGCAAGGCCACCGAAACCGCCGTCGTCCAGGCCCACTTCGACGTGGCCGCCGCCATGGAAGCCGGCGCCACCGACGACGAGCTGGCCCCCGCCCGCAAGCTGCTCCGCCACGCGCAGTTCCGCTGGGACTACGTGGCGGCCAACAACGGCATGGGCTTCCACTCGCCGCAGGAGTGCACCCGCATCCTCGGCGAAGCGGCCAACGAGGCGCAGCAGGTGCGCATCCTCATCGCCCGCCTCCTCGCCACCAAGGGCAAGACCGCCGCGCCCAGCCACCCCGACTGGTCCACCCGCGACAAGGCATGGGCCGCTGTCCAAGCCTTCGTCAAAGGCCAGCCGCCCAAGATGCTGCCGTAGACTGCCAGGCGGCGGCCACGCACGATCGGGCGCGGCTCCTCCGTGGGCCGACGGCGCTCTCCTCCCAATTGACTTGCCACGGCTCGCGCGCGAAGATGGCCTCGCGCGGACGCGCCCCATCGCGCCCCGCAACGCCGCCGCACTCCCCTTCGGAGTCCTCCCGTGACACGCATCGCCCTCGCCACAGTGCTCAGCCTCGCTCTCGCCACCGCCGCCTCGGCCGGGGAGAATCTGCTGGAGAACGGCACCTTCGATGCGGGCCTCCCCGGCTGGCGCCCCGCCTGGTCGCGCACGCCGACGGCCCGCGCGGCGCCCGACCGCGCGGCGAAGCACGGTGGCGCCGCCTCCGTCCGCATCGAGCACACGGGCACGCAGGACTGGAGCTTCGGCGTCGAGCGCCTGGTGGACGTGCGGCCCGGCCAGATCTACGAGTTGAGCGGCTGGGTGCGCGTCGAAGGACAGGGCAACGCCGTTCTGGGCGTGATCCTGCGCGACGCCAAGGGCGAGGCGATGGACTGGGCCTACGGCGCCCGCGTGACCCGCGCGACGAAGGGCTGGCGGCGGCTGCACTCGCGCTTCGTCATCCCCCCAGGCGCGACACGCATCGAGCCGCGGCTCATCGGCCACGGCCCGGCCACCGCCTGGCTCGACGACGCCATCCTCACGCTGGAGGGAACCATGGACGACCTGCGCGCCAAGGAACTCCCCGAGACTCTGGCCACCTCGAACGCGGCGCTCGAGGTGGTGCTGCGCTGCGCCGACGCTACCCTCACCGTGCGCGACAAGCGCACGGGCCACACGTGGACCCAGCGGGCGGGCAGCACGTCGTGCGTGGTGGCCGACGCCAAGGCGGTCGAGGGCGGCCTCGACCTCAAGCTCGTCCACGCCGCGGGCATGCTGACCCTGGACGCGCGGCTCCGCCTCGATGCCCAGCGGCCCGAGTTCACCGTCGAGCTGGCGGGCAAGGGCGAGATGCCCGACACCATTGCCTTCCCCGCGCCCTTCGTCACCGGCAAAGGCACTTTCCTCGTCCTGCCCGTCAACGAAGGCATCAGCTACCCCGTGGACGACCCCACGCTGCGGCCCATGCACTACTACCTCTACGGCGGCCACGGCCTGTGCATGCCCTGGTGGGGAGCCACCGACGGCGACCGCGGCGTGATGGCCATCGTGGAGACGGCTGACGACGCCGCCGTGCGCGTGCCGCGGCTCGACGGCCTGCTGTGCCTGGCTCCCCAGTGGCAGCCGCAGAAGGGCCGCTTCGGCCCCGCCCGCGTCATCCGCTACGCCTTCTTCGACAAGGGCGGCTACGTGGCCATGGCCAAGCGCTACCGCGCCCACGCCAAGGCCACCGGCCTGCTCAAGACCCTCGCCGAGAAACGCCAGGCCAACCCCCACGTGGACCTCCTGGTCGGCGCGGTGAACGTGTGGTGCTGGGAGCGGGACGCACCCAAGTGGTGCCGCGAGATGCAGCAGCTCGGCATCGGCCGCATCCTGTGGAGCAACCGCCGCCCGCCCGACGAGCTGAAGGCGCTCAACGACCTGGGCGTGCTCTCCAGCCGCTACGACATCTACCAGGACTCGATGGACCCCAAGTTCTTCCCCCGCCTGCGCGGCAAGCATGGCGACTGGACCAGCGAGGCCTGGGCCAACGACCACATCATGCACGACGCCAACGGCGACTGGGTGCGCGGCTGGCGCGTCAAGGCCAAGGACGGCGAGATGATCCCCTGCGGCGTGCTGTGCGACCGCGAGGCACCCGCCTACGCCCGCCGCCGCATCCCGGCCGAACTCAAGACCCACCCCTACCGCTGCCGCTTCATCGACACCACCACCGCCTCGCCCTGGCGCGAGTGCTACCACCCCAAGCACCCCATGACCCGCACCGAGAGCAAGCGGTTCAAGATGGAGCTGCTCAAGGTCGTGAGCGAGGAAAACGGCCTCGTGTGCGGCAGCGAAACCGGCCACGACGCCGCCGTGCCCGTCGTGCACTACTTCGAGGGGATGCTCAGCCTCGGCCCCTACCGCGTGCCCG
>JADHXT010000170.1 GCA_016782825.1 Candidatus Brocadiia bacterium
GCCGCCAGTGTCGCCTGTCGCGCCACTGTCCGATTCTGAACGGCCAGTCTGCGCAAGGGCCGCGCGAATAGTGGGGACGCCCCCGTCCCGCGTCGAGGTGTGACGATGAACGAGAACCAGGAAGACCAGGGCGCCCGCTCGCGACGCGAGTTCTTCGGCTCCATGGGGCGTGGCGCGGCCCTGCTTGCCATCGGCGGAGTGGGCGGCGCGCTCGCCACGCGCGCCCGCGGCCACGAGATGGTGTGGCAGATCGACCCGTTCAAGTGCACCGAGTGCGGACGCTGCGCCACCCACTGCGTGCTCGACCTCTCGGCCGTGAAGTGCTACCACGACTTCCCCATGTGCGGCTACTGCAAGCTGTGCTTCGGCTTCTTCCAGACCAAGCCCAACGCCCTCAACGAGGGCGCCGAAAACCAGATGTGCCCCCTCGGCGCCATCACCCGCACCCACGTCGAAGACGTCTACTACCAGTACACGATCGACGAGGACCTCTGCAACGGCTGCGGCAAGTGTGTGGCCGGCTGCAAGGGCTACGGCAACGCCTCGCTCCACCTCCAGGTGCGCCACGACCGCTGCCTGAACTGCAACGAGTGCACCATCGCCACCGCCTGTCCCGCCGCCGCCTTCATCCGGGTGCCGGCCGACCGCCCCTACATCGTCAAGCACGACGGCCCCAACGCCTGGCTCAACCGCGAGCCGCCACCCGCTGACTCCACACACGGCCAGGACGAATGACCCACACGCCGAAGCCACAACCCGCACGCATCCGGCGCCCCGCGCTCCTTGCCATCCTGGCGGCGCTGATGCTCGGCGGCGCCATGGCGCCGGCGTGGGCCGCGGAGCGCTTCCCGCCGCCGGAATTCGAGACAGGGCACGTGCTCCCCCACGTGCCCACGCCGTGGCCTCGGGCCGCCTGGCAGGAGGTGGCCGATGTGGTGGTGCTGCTGGCCGCGCTGAGCGTGGCCGCGTGGCTGGCGCTGGGGCGGCGCAGCCGGCGGGGCATCCTGTGGCTCTCGATCTTCTCGCTCGCCTACTTCGGCTTCTACCGCGGCGGATGCGTGTGCTCCATCGGCGCCATCCAGAACGTGGCGCTGGCCCTGGCCAACACGAGCTATGCGGCGCCGTTGTCCGTGGTGCTCTTCTTCGCCGTGCCGCTGGTGTTCGCCCTGCTGTTCGGGCGGGTGTTCTGCGGCGGCGTGTGTCCGCTGGGCGCGATTCAGGACGTGGTGCTCATCCGCGCCGCACGGGTGCCGATGGGGCTCCAGCACGCGCTGGGGCTGCTGCCCTGGGCCTATCTGGGCGCGGCGGCGCTGTTTGCGGCCACGGACACGAGCTTCATCATCTGCCGCTACGATCCGTTCGTGGCGTTCTTCCGTATGACGGGGGCGCTGGACATGCTCATCTTCGGCGGCATCGTGCTGGTGCTGGCCACGTTTGTGGGCCGCCCCTACTGCCGCTTCCTGTGTCCCTACGGCGCTCTGCTGGGCCTGTGCGCGCGGTGGGCGCGGAAGAAGGTGGACGTGACGCCCGACGAATGCGTCGTGTGCTCGCTGTGTGAGGACGCCTGCCCCTTCGGCGCCATCCACGCGCCCACGCCGGAAGGAGCGGACGACGTATGACCCGCAACCGCGCGCTCATCCTGCTCGCCCTGCTGCCCGCGATCGGCGCGGTGTTCGGCACCGGCGCCGGCCCGCTGATGGCGCGGGCTCACGACACCGTGCGCCTGGCCGAGCGCGTGTGGCGGCAGGAAGCGACGGGCACGAAAGACACCTCGGAGGAGGTCGAAGCGTTCCGCACCACGGGGCGGCCGGCGACGGCGCTCTTCGCAGACGCCCGGGCCATCGAGCGCCGCTTCCGCGTCGGCGCGGCCCTGCTCGGCGCGTTCCTCGGGCTGGTGATCGGCCTCAAGTGTGCCGGCTTCGCCGCCGTCCGCTGCGAGCGGATCTACACCGTCCATCAGCCCGATTGCGTGGCCTGTGGGCGATGCTTCCTGTCGTGTCCCCGCGAGCACGTGCGGCGTGATGCACTGGGCAAGGGCAAACCGTAAGGCAACCGAAGGAGGAAGTGCACTGGACGGCTCGAACGAACAGAAGCAGGATCCATCCGTGCTCGAGGCCGCGCAGCGCGACGAGCGCGTGCGAGCGAAGCGATTCGTCGCCCTCGCGCTCATGGCCGTGGCCACGCTCTTCTCCGGCGTCGTCGTGGGTGTTATGATCACCACCCACGTGGCCGAGCAGGCGATCACCCCGCCCGACCCGAAGACGGGCGAAGCGCGCCCGCCCGAGACGGTGGCCCTGCGCATCCTGCGCGACCAGCTCGCCCAGGCCGAGGGCGAAGCCGCCGACACCATCCGCGAAGCCATCCGCCATGAAGACCAGCGCCTGCGCACGGCCTACCACACCCGCCGCCGGCGCCTCTACTGGGGCGCCTGGCTCCTGCTCGTGGGCCTCGCCGGCCTGGTGCTGAGCGCCCGGTGGTATGCCGCGCTCGACAACCCCAAGCCCATGCCCAAGTCCCTGGCCGACCGGCCCGATGCCGCTGCCTGGATGGCCGCCCGGCGCCGCAGCGTGGTGGCGGTGGGCGTCGTGGGCGGCGTGCTGGTGGCGGCGCTCATCGTCGTCGGCATCATGGGCCGCAGCAGCCTCCCGCCGGAGGGCTGGCAGCCGGTCCCACATGCGCCCGATTCGCCGAAGGGCAAGGGTGGCGATGCCGCGCCCGAGGCCGCCCTCCCGCAGCCCGACCGCGCCGGCTTCCAGGACGACTGGCCGCGCTTCCGCGGCCCCAGTGGCATGGGCATCGTCCCCGCCGGCGACTGGCCGACCGCCTGGGACGCCGCCACAGGCCGCAACATCCTGTGGAAGACCGCGCTCCCCGTGCTGAAGAGCGGAGCCGAGCCCATCGAGGGGCAGAAGCCGAAGATCATCCCCTACGGCAAGGGCTCGCCTATCGTGTGGGGCAGCCGCATCGTCCTCACCGGCGGCAGCGAGAAGGAGCTTTTTCCACTCACCGTCTTCTGCTACGACCGCAAGACGGGCAAGCTGCTGTGGCAGACGCCGGTGCCGTCCCCTCTGTTTGCGAAAAAGGCAAAGAAGCCAAAGAAGGGCAGCGACGAGGATGAGTTTGCCGTCTTCGAGGACACCGGCTACGCCGCCGCCACGCCTGCCACCGATGGCCGCCGCATCTACGTGGTCTTCGCCACCGCCGACCTGGCCGCGCTCGACTTCGACGGCAAGATCCTCTGGCAGCGCCACTTCGGCCAGCCCGACAACATGTACGGCATGGCCAGCTCGCTGGCCGTGCACGACGGGATGGTGCTCTTCCAGCACGACCAGGGCGGCGACCCCGCAGATAAGAAGTCGGCGATCTACGCCCTCGACGCCGCCACGGGCAAAGACCGCTGGCGCACCCCGCGTCTCGTGGGCAGCTCCTGGACCAGTCCCATCGTGGTGAACACGGGCACGCGCGCCGAGCTTCTCACTTCGGCCAACGAGCGGATCATCGCCTACGACCCCGCGAGCGGCAAAGAGCTGTGGCGGGCCGAGGGCGTGACGGGCGACGTGGCGCCCTCGCTTGTCTTCGGCGGCGGCCTCGTGCTGGCCACGAACCAGTACTCGCGAGTGGTGGCCATCCGGGCCGGCGGCAGCGGCAACGTGACCAAGACCCACACCGTGTGGGAAGCCGAGGAAGGAATGTCCGACGCCTCCAGCCCCGTGTGCGACGGCCGGCTCTTCTTCCAGGCACACAGCGGCGGCCAGATGACCTGCTACGACATCACCAAGACCGATCCGCCCGAGGAAGGAATGAAGTGGCCCATGGGCCACCTGGTGTGGGAGAAGGAGTTCGACGCCGCCGAGTTCTGGTCGTCCGCCACGCTCGTAGGCAAGCACGTCTACATCACGGGCAAGAAGGGCAAGACCTACATCGTCACCCTCGGCGACCGGTTCGAGCACAAGGGCACGAATCCGCTGGGCGAGGAGGTCTTCGCCTCGCCGGCCTTCGGCGACGGGCAGATCTACTTCCGCACGACCGAGCACCTCGTGTGCATTGCCAACAAGCCGGGCGAGTCGGCGCCGAAGGCGCCTGAGAAGAAGGCGCCCGCCAAGGCCGTGGCACCCAAGCCTGCGGCGGACAAGGCGCCCTCCACGAGGCCCGCGCCAGCCCCGAAGGCTCCCAAGGCCAAAGCCCCCGCACCGACGAAGGCGCCCGAGAAGAAATGAGCATCGCGGTCATCACACACGAGCCCACGCCGGCGGAAGCCATCGACCTTGCCGCCGTGGAGCGCATCGTTGCCGAGACGGGCAGGGGGCGCCACGCCGCCATCCCCATCCTTCAGGCGGTCCAGAGCCACTTCCGCTACCTGCCGCCCGAGGCGCTCGAGCGGGTGTGCGAGCTTACCGACATCACGCCGGCCCAGCTTGCCGGCATCTCCACCTTCTACTCGCAGTTCCGCCACACGCCCGTCGGCACCCACATCATCAGCGTGTGCCACGGCACGGCGTGCCACGTGGCGGGAGCCGAGGCGGTGAGCGAGTCGCTCCGCCGCTACCTGGGCCTCGCCGAGGGCGAGGACACCGACTCCGACGGCCTCTTCACCGTGGACAAGGTGGCCTGCATCGGCTGCTGCTCGCTGGCCCCGTGCATGCGCATCGACGACGCGGTTTACGGCTTCCTCACCCGCGGGAACGTGGGGACGGCCATCGAAACGTTCCTCAGAGAGGAGGCACGGAGGCCGGGCCGCCAGCTCGCCGAGGCCACCGAGAAACCACCCGTCGCGCGCGGCGAGGCCCCGGTGGAGGTCCGCGTGGGGCTCATCTCGTGCTGCATCGCCAACGGCAGCGCGGCCGTCAACGAGGCACTTCAGGCAGCGATCCGCAAGCACGGCCTCCACGCCCGCGTCAAGTGCGCCGGCTGCATCGGCATGTGCGACCGCGCGCCGCTGCTCGAATTCATCGGCCCGAACGGCCAGAGCACGCGATACGGCAACGTGAGGCCCCGCGCCGTCCCCAACATCGTCCGCGAGCATCTGCGGCCGCCGGGCCTGGCCGGGAAGGCGAGAGCGCTTCTCGGGCGGGCGGCCGACCGGCTCTTCGACGACTCCGCGTGGGAGCCCGCGGCCCGCACCCGGATCGAGGGAAAGACCGACCCCGCCCACAACTTCCTCGAGAAACAGAAACTCGTCGTGCTTGATGGCCTGGGCCGCATGGACCCTCTGGACCTGGACGAGTATGAGGCCCGCGACGGCTACCAGGCGCTCCGCCGATGCGTCACCGAACTCACACAGGATGAGATCGTAGCCACGGTCGACCGGGCGGCACTGCGCGGCCGGGGCGGCGGCGGATTCCCCACGGCCCAGAAGTGGGAGCTCGTGCGCCGTCAGCCGGGGACGAAGAAATACCTGGTCATGAACGGCGACGAGGGCGACCCGGGCGCCTTCATGGACCGCATCCTTCTGGAGTGCTACCCGCACCGCGTCCTCGAGGGCATCGCCATCGCCGGCCGCGCGATCGGGGCCGACGAAGCCATCCTCTACATCCGCTGCGAGTATCCCCTCTCGATCGCACCGGTGCGCGAGGCGATCCGCCAGGCCGAAGAGCGCCATTACCTCGGCGACAACATCCTCGGCAGCGACTTCAGCCTTCACGTGCGGGTGATGGTGGGTGCGGGCGCCTTCGTGTGCGGTGAGGAGACAGGGCTGATCGCCTCGCTGGAAGGCCGCCGCGGCATGCCCCGCTTCCGGCCGCCGTTCCCCGCCGAGAGCGGCCTGTGGGGCAAGCCCACGAGCGTCAGCAACGTGGAGACCTACGCCAACGTGCCGTGGATCATCCGCCACGGCGCCGAGGCGTTCCGAGCGATTGGCACGGCCACGAGCAGGGGCACCAAGGTCTTCGCTCTCGCCGGGCGGGTCAATCGCGGCTGCCTCATCGAGGTGCCCATGGGCACCACCATCCGCGAGATCGTCGAGGAGATCGGCGGCGGCATCCGCGACGGGCGCACGTTCAAGGCCGTGCAGATCGGCGGCCCGTCGGGTGGCTGCCTGCCGGCAAGCCTTGCCCACCTGCCCATCGACTTCGAGGAGCTGCAAAAGCACGGCGCCATCATGGGCTCCGGCGGCCTCGTCGTCATGGACGATGCCACGTGCATGGTGGACATCGCACGCTACTTCCTCCAGTTCACCCAGGACGAATCGTGCGGCAAGTGTACCTTCTGCCGCGTGGGCACCAAGCGCATGCTCGAAATCCTCGATCGGCTATGCAACGGCGAAGGCCAGCGCGGCGACATCGAGAAGCTCAAAGAACTGGGCGAGCGCATCAAGCGCACCAGCCTGTGCGGGCTGGGCCAGACGGCGCCCAACCCGGTCCTCACGACGATCCGCTACTTCCGCGAGGAATACGAGGCACACATCGAGGGGCGCTGTCCTGCCGGGAAGTGCCAGGCACTGATCACCTATCGCATCACGGACGATTGCTATGGCTGCACGCGCTGCTCCCAGCACTGCCCCGCGCAAGCCATCGCTCCGACGCCCTACGCACGGCACGAGATCGACGTGGAGAAATGCGTCCGCTGCGGCACGTGCCGCACCGTCTGTCCCGCGGACGCCATTGAGGTCGAGTGATACCGATGCCCGTGACGCTGACGATTGACGGACGCCAGGTGCAGGTGGAAGCGGGCACCACGATCCTCCATGCGGCGCGCCAGCTTGGCATCGAGATTCCCACGCTGTGCCACCTCGACGGCGTGGCGCCCATCGGCTCGTGCTTCCTGTGTGTGGTACATGTGGAAGGGCGGCGCAACCTCATCCCCTCGTGCGCGGCCCCCGCCGCCGAGGGCATGGCCGTCACCACCCACAGCGACGACATCCGCGCCGCGCGCAAGATGGCCCTCGAGCTGCTGCTGTCGGACCACGTGGGCGACTGCGAGGCCCCCTGCACGCTGGCCTGCCCCGCCCGCCTGGACATCGCCTGGATGCTTCGCCACATCGCCGCAGGCGACGGCCGGGCGGCCATCGCCCTCATCAAAGAGCGCATCCCCATGGCCGACTCGCTCGGCCGCGTGTGCCCGCGCTTCTGCGAGCGCGCGTGCCGCCGCCGCGAGATCGACGAGCCCATCGCCATCTGCGCCCTCAAGCGCTTTGCCGCCGACGTGGACCGCGAGAAGGCGGAGCGCTACGTGCCGTCCCGTGCCGTGGCCACGGGCAAGCGGGTGGCCATCGTGGGCGCCGGGCCAGCGGGGCTCACGGCGGCGTTCTTCCTGCTCCGCGAAGGCCACGCCTGCGTGCTCTACGACGCCCACGACGAGCCGGGCGGCATGTTCCGCCACGC
>JADHXT010000171.1 GCA_016782825.1 Candidatus Brocadiia bacterium
GGCGTGTTCGACGCGCGCCTGGACGATCTCTTGCTCGACCGTGAGACGCCCGGCGGCACGGAAGCGGCGCTGGAGCGTGCGCGCGCCCACGCCGAGCGCCGCGGCCACTTGGGGCGCGTGGATGGGCTCGGTGCGGCGGCTGTCGATGAACCACAGGGCGTCGGCCACCAGCGGATCGCCGGCAGCCTGCCGGTCCGTGCTCTGGCGCGGCACCAGAACGGGCGGCACGAAACTGGCGCGGTAAGGCGCGGGCGCCCCCTCCATGAGCCGCTCAAGAAGCCGGGCCGCGAGGCGCCCCACCTGCGCGTAGTCGAAACGCAGGCTCGAGAGGCTCGGGGGCAAGCCGCAGACGACGGGGTCGTCGTCCGCCGCGACGACGCCTACGTCCTCGGGCACGCGCAGCCCGCGGTCCAGCGCCTGGTCGGCCACGGCGCGAGCCAACACGGGCTGGGCCGCGAAGATGCCCGCGGGGTATCGGCGCTGGCCCAGCCACTCGCCCAGAGCGGTCACCACTTTGCCCCATCCACGGGGCATGTCTGCAAACGTCGCGTACGTTCGAGCCGTCGCGACGCCCCGCCCCAGCCAGCGCAACGCGTGGTCGAATTGCACGCGCTCGACCCGGGACTGGATCTGCCGGGTGAACCCGACGTACGCGAAACTCCTGTAGCCCCGTTCGACCAAATGGCGTGCGGCCATTCTGCCCGCCGCGAAGCGATTCTCGATGGCGTGCGCGTATCCCTGTTGCCGCTGGCTCCAGTCGATGCAGACGAACGGCGCGGCGGAGTCCCTGAGCGAACTCGCCAGCCCTTGCTTCGTGCGGACGAGGATGCCGTCATACGCGCCGGCGGGCCGTCGGAGCGCGGCGGGGTCGAGCACCAGGCGCCATCCAGCCGCCTCCGCATGCTCGGCGCAGCCTCGGAGTATCTCTCGGTGGCGTTGGCTGAGTGGCGGGGCGCCCAGGATGGCAGCGATTCGTCGTGTTGGGGCCATATCCTCCTCCTGTGGCACACGCGGCTGGGGCCGTCCCGATTGTATCCCCTGTGTGTCGTAATACGCAACCGTATGTCGTCATTCGGCATTCACCGAGGCCGCGTGGGGGTCCGTGTGGGCGGTGTGTCCCCACGCCGCGTCCTCTTCCCCATGCGCGAGAGAGGGGGCCCAAGACGCCGGGCAGCCTGCCTCGCCAAGGCTACGCAGCCCAGGAAGACGCCCCGCCTGCAAAACAATTCGTTCCGCGACTCACAGCAGCGCGCGCAGGCGCTCCAGACTCCGGCGGTAGCCGTCCTCGAGGGTGGGCGAAGGAGCCAACTCCAGGCAGAGCGTTCCTGCGTAATCCACCTCGGCGAGAGCCTCCACGATCTCCGCGAAGTCGATCCGTCCCGAGCCCAACGGCAGGTGGTCGTGCTGGCCATCGTAGTCGTGCAGGTGCACGTGCACGATCTTCTCCCCCAAGTGGCGGATGAGCCCCCCCAGCGTGTGCCAGGGGCGGTAGGCGGCGCCGTCGCGGAAGCTCAGGTGCCCCACGTCGATCGTCACGCCTGTGGCCTCGAAGTCCACCCGTTCGAACAGGTCGAAGTGCTCGGTGGCCTCCAGGCCGATGGTCACGCCAAGCCCGGCAGCGGTTTCGTCGAGCGCCAGGAGCGACTCGGTCAGCAGGCCCTTCCGCTCGTCGGGTGAGATGGCGGCGCCGGTGGCTCCCGCGTGAACGGTGACGGTGGCGGCGTCCACGCGGCTGGCCAGCAGGAGCGACTGCTCGATAAGCTCGATGGAGCCCTCGCGAACCCGCTCGTTGGGGCTTACGAGGCTCACGTCGAACAGCTCGAAGGGGGCGTGGATGTGCGCCTCGGCGAAGGGCTCGATGGCGTCGCTCAGGCGGGTCAGATCGGCCGGGGCCATCGTGGCCGGGTCGATGCCGCGTCGCAGCGCCAGGATGGGTGCGGTGTGGAAGGCGATGGCGTCGAAGCCGTTGGCGCGTGCCCAGTCGATCTGCTCGTGGAAGCTCCGCTCGCCGATCTCCCACACCATGAGGCCCACGTGCATGCGACGGGTTCCTTGCGCTACTTGCTCACGCCGGCCTGTTCGAGCATCTTGCGCATCTCACGCATGGCGCGGACGAACTCCGCTCGGTTCTTTGGTGTCGTGGAGGCGTGGCGTTCCATGAGACGCTGCTTGCTGATGCCGCCGTGCGCGCCGCCCCCACGCCTGTGTTGGGTTCTGGCCTGCATCTCGCGCAGAGCAATGTTCCGCAGGGCCGCCGGCATGGCCTTGAAGTATTTGACCATGCTCGTGCCCATCTTGGCAAACATGCGGGAGCGCTGCTCCTCCGACACGAGGTCCATGAGCTTGCGGCGCTGTTCCGGTTTGAGGGCCTCGAAGCGCTTGCGCAGGTTTTCGTCGCCCATGGCCTTGACGATGAGCTTCTCGAACTCGTGGGGCGGCAGGCGCTCGACGGTGGAGGCCACGTCGGCAATCCAGCCCTTCACCTTCTCGTCGGAGAGTTGGGTGGGGTCGGAGCCCATGACGGTGTCGTACACCTGCTCGGCGGTGGACGGAGGCGGCTCGGGCCAGAAGTGCCAGGCGACCAGCGAGGCCGCTGCGGCCAGGCTGACGACAGACACGGTGACGAGGACGACCGTCTTGCGTGCCATCAGAAGCTCTCCACGTGGTTGTCGGTGAAGAGGCCGTTGGTGCCGATGCGGCTGCCGCGCTTGTGGAAGGCCTCGTAGTCGCGCAGCAAGGGGATGTTCTCCAGCTTGAATGGGACGAAGGCCACTTGCATGCCGGGCTTCAGGTGGTTGAAGATCTCTGCCCACTCATAGCTGCTTCCCTCGCCGATGTAGTAGGTGCGATGGGTGTAGGTGGGGTCGGTGGGCTTGTCGTCGGGACACTCGAAGACGTCGCGCGAGGCATACTTGACCAGCAGATCGGCCATGCGCGGCAGGCCCGGCTCCGGCTCGGTGGAGGGCATGATGCTGGAGCAGGGATACCAGTTTTCGTGGAACTCCACGTAGATGTTGATGGCCTTGCCGATCTGGCCGAGGTTGCTCGTGCACTGGGAGTTGCGGGCGAGGGAACGCGCGCGCATGGCCACGGGGAGCAGAATGGCGGCCAGCAGGCTGATGACCGAGATGGATACCAGAAGCTCGATGAGCGTGAACGCGCGGCGGGCGGGCCGGGACGGCTCACGGGAGCTCGGGGCTTGCGGGTGCGGGTTCATGGGCCTCCGCCTGGCTGGTCGATGTCGCCCCCTCGGGCACCTGGGGCTGGCCTGACCGTGTCCTGGCCACCTGCACGCACCGGCGGATGGCCTGGGTGACGCGCTCGGGCAGGTCGGCGCGGCCTGCGTCTGCCGCAGGGATGGGCTGACCGACCACCATCGTAATGGTTGACTGCCGAAAAGTCCAATGGTCTGGCGGCAGGAAGGCGTCGATGCCCGCCAGGCCGACGGGCACGACCGGGGCGTTGCCCAGGCGGGCCAGGAGGCCGACACCGCGCAACGCGCTGTGGGTCTGGCCGTCGCGGCTGATGCGCCCCTCGGGGAAGATCCCCAGCGCACGCCCGTCGCGGAGGGCTTCGATGCCTCGCCGCAATGCCCTGCGGTTGAGGCCGCTCTCCCGCACAGGCACGCAGCCCCAGAAGCGGAAGAACCACTCCGCTACGGGGACCTGGTAGTAGCGCTCGGTCATCAGGAAAGTGAGGTGTCGCGGGCAGAAGACCTGGAGGACGACGGGGTCGGCCATGCTGGTGTGGTTGGAGGCGAGGATGACGCGGCCTGTGCGGGGAATGTTGTCGGTGCCGATCACGCGCGTGCGGCACAGATGCCGTAGGAGCAGGCGCAGCGGGAGCCCCACGTTGGCGAGGAAGACGCGTCGGGCCAGACGCTGAAGCAGGGTTGGGGACGCGGGGAGCGCCATCGATCCCTCAGCAGCAGGCATTCGTCTGAGCGGTTCCGTGAGGCGTGGCGAACGTCAGGTGTCGTCTTCCACGTCCTCGAGCGAGGTGCTTTCCTGGAGGAGGTCGTCGTCGAGCCCGCGGTTGGGCGCGTCCGAGGCCGGCCCGCCGGCTCCACCGCCGCGTTGGGCGTCCCACTCGTCGAGGCTCATGACCACCTCGCGTGCCTTGGCTCCCTTGTAGTCGCCCACGATGCCCTCGATGGCCATCATGTCGATGAGGCGTGCGGCCCGGGTGTAGCCGATCTCGAGCTTGCGCTGGAGGAGCGACACCGAGCCTCGGCGGCTGGCGAGCACCACGCGGCAGGCCTCCTCGTAGCGCTCGTCGCCACTGAAGCCCTCGAGGTCGGACCCGTCGGGCGCTCCGTCGTCGCCGCCCACGGACATCGAGCCAATCTTGAGCCGGAAGTCGGGCTCGCGCTGATCTTTGATGAACTGCACGACTCGGAGGACCTCCTCGTCGCTCAGGAAGGTGCCCTGGGCGCGGAGCATGTCGGCGGTGCCGGGGGCGAGGAAGAGCATGTCGCCGCAGCCGAGGAGCTTCTCGGCGCCGTTGCGGTCGAGGATGGTGCGGGAGTCGACCTTCGAGGTCACCTGGAACGAGATGCGTGTGGGCAGGTTGCTCTTGATGAGGCCGGTGATGACGTCCACCGAGGGGCGCTGGGTGGCGAGGATGATGTGCAGGCCCACGGCACGCGACTTCTGGGCGAGGCGGGTGATGGACGTCTCGATGTTCTTCGAGGCCATCATCATCATGTCTGCTAACTCGTCCACGATGATGACTATGTAGGGCAAATGGAATGGGTACTCTGCGTCGTTGGCCAGCTCGCCCACACGGTCGCGGATTTCATCCTCGCTCAGGCGGTTGTAGGCGGAGATCGAGCGCACGCCCACCCGTGCGAGGGTGTCGTAGCGTTCGTCCATCGTCTTGCACGCCCAGTCGAGGATCCAGGCGGCGCGCTTCATGTCGGTCACCACGGGGGTGAGCAGGTGCGGCAGATCGGCATAGTGCGCCAACTCCACCACCTTGGGGTCGATGAGCACGAGCCGCACGTCGTCAGGGTGGCGGGTGAAAAGAATGGAAGAGATGATGGTGTTGATGCACACGCTCTTGCCCGAGCCGGTGGCGCCGGCGATGAGCAGATGGGGCATGCGGGTGAGGTCGGCCACGATGGGCTGGCCGGAGGCGTCTTTGCCGAGGAAGAGCGGGATGTTGCGCTGTCGCTCGGCGGCCTTGCTTTCGAGGAGCTCGCGCATCCGCACGAGTTCCGTGTCGGTGTTGGGCAGCTCGATGCCGATGGTGGACTTGCCGGGGATGGGAGCCACGATGCGCACGGCGGGCGCCTTGGTGGCGATGGCGAGGTCGTCGGACAGGGCGGTGACCTTCGAGAGCTTGGTGCCGGCCTGGAGGGTGAGCTCGTAGCGGGTGACCACGGGGCCTTGGTCGATGTCCACCACGGTGGCGCCGATGCCAAACTCGCGGAGGGTGCGTTCGAGCACGTCGATCTGCTCCTGGACGTGTTCGCCGCGCTGCGAGTGGTCCACCACCTCGGGCTTGTCGAGGAGCGTGATGGGGGGCAGCACGTACGGCTTGGCGTCGGCACCGCGGTGCTCGGCCATCATGCCGGCCATCACTGCGCCGTCCCCCGCGGCCGGGGTCCCGTCCACATCGATCGTCTGGGGCGGCGAGTCCTGCTTCATGCGGTTCATGTAGCCCACGGTGACCGGGCGGCCTGTGTCTTGTGCCTCGGGCTCAGCGTCCTTGGGCTCGGGCTTGGTCTTGCCGAAGAGTGCCTTGAAGGCGGGACGCCTTTTCGGCTCGGGTTCGGGCTCGGCGACCGCGTCGTCGGGGGCTTCCTCGGCGACGGGTGCCGCCTTGGCGGGCTTGGCCTTCTTCTGCGTGGCCGGCTGCACCTTGGCGTCGGCCGCGCGCTGGCGAAGGAGGCCGATGCCCCGCCCCGCGGCGGCAGCCGCGCGCAGCAGCGGCGGCACCACCAGCTCGTCCACCGAGAGCATCATGAGCGCCAGCAGTGAGATGGGGATGCCCAGGAGCCAGAGACCGGCGGCACCGAAGTAGTGTTGCACCACGCCGTGCAGCGCCACGCCCACCGTGCCGCCGTAGCCCACGAGGTCGGGAGGCGGCGCGCTCGTCGAGGCGAAGGTACACACGCACCCCACGAGCACTACGGCCCCCGTGGCGCGCACCACGATCTTCTCCGAGCCGCGGCCCAACAGGTTCAGCACGCTCCACGCCATGCCCAGCACCACCACCACCCCCACGCCCAGCCCCATGCCCTGCCAGACGAAGTCGGCGAGGCGGGCGCCCACGATGCCCCCGCTGTTGTGGACGGGCGAGGCAGGCGGCATATGGTAGGTAGCCAAGTCGTGCCGGTCGAAGGTGACCAGGCTCACGACCGTGAAGGCGCACGCGCCAAGGACGAGTAGCGACGCAAAGGTGCGCAGCGGACCACTACGTGCCATGGGGGCCTCCATCTGGGGCCGTAGATCGACTGCTCATTCGACGGGGAGGTTGTGCGCGGCGGCAAGGCGGGGGACCAGTGCCTAGGGGGACGCTGCCGAGCGGAAGTATTCTATCACACGCCGATCAGCTTTGCAAGTATTACCCCGCCGCCGACCAAAAAACAGTATATCGCAAAGTATCCCAAGCACTTACGGCGGACAATATACGTGAGGAGAACCAGAGATAGCAGGCTGACAGCCGCCGAGGCGACGAAGCCAGCCACCGCGGGGCCGTAGCCTCCCACAGCGGCCAGCGACCCGAAGTCGCGCGCCTTGAGTACCATGGCACCACCGATCGCCACCGCACCAAGCAGGAAAGCGAACGTGACGGCCGCACGGCGCTCCAGCCCTCGCGCCAGCCCGCTGCCGATCGTCATCCCCGAACGCGAGATGCCCGGCAGCAGCGCCGCGGCCTGCGCCAGCCCGATCAGCAAGGCGTCGAGCCACCCCACCCCTGCAAGGGGCCGCCTGTCCGTGGCCAGCCGTTCGCTCACCAGCAGCACCCCACCCGTGACCAGCAGACAGAAGCCCACGACCAGCGGCCGCTCGAAGCTGGCCTCCACCGCATCCTTCAGCAGGGCATACACCACCGCGGCGGGAATCGAGCCGACGATGAGCCAGGGAATCAGCCGACGCCGCGTGGTGAACAGCGACAGAATGTCCTTCCAGAAGAAGGCGAGGATGGCCACAAGCGAGCCCGCATGGACCAACACCGCGAACTCCACGGCAGGCTCCGTGATGCCCATCCACTCGCGGGCGAGCACCAAGTGGCCCGAACTGGATACGGGCAGGAACTCCGTGACACCCT
>JADHXT010000172.1 GCA_016782825.1 Candidatus Brocadiia bacterium
CTCGCTGGGGTCCTCGCCGCATTCGGTCATGGCGAGGGCGACGGCGCCATAGACGACGGCGTCGTCGCCCCGCTCGCTCTCGGCGATGTACGAGCCGGGCCGCGCGCCGGCGAGCGCATCGGACGCGACGATGCCGCGCACGATGGGCAGCACGAAGCGGCCGCAGGCCTCGATGACGCCGCCGCCGAGCACGATCACGTCGGGGTCGAGCAGGTGGCGCACCGTCAGGCAGCCGTAGCCGAGCACCTCGGAGGCACGCTGCATGATCTGTGTCACCACCTTGTCGCCGGCCTTGAGGGCCTTGCGCAGCACGCTGCTCTTGACGAGGCCGTCGGTCTCCTTCAGCAGGTCCTCGACGAGGGTCTGCTTGCCGTCGGCGATGGCCTGGCGGATGTCGCGCTCGATGGCGGTGCGGCTCGCGAGGGCCTCGAGGCAGCCGTAGTTGCCGCAGCCACACTGGGGGCCGCCGATCTGCACGACCATGTGGCCGATCTCGCCCGCGGCCTCGCGGCAGCCCGTCACGAGCTTGCCGTCGACGATCACCCCGCCGCCGATCCCTGTGCCGACCATGATGCCCACGGCGCTGCGCGCCCGCCGCGCGGCGCCCAGCCACTTCTCGCCCAGGGTGCCCATATTCACGTCGTTGCCGATGACGACGGGCACGCCGAAGCGCTGCGTCACCAGCGGCCCGATGGTGATGCCGGTGAGATTCATGTTCGGCGTGACGACGATGTGGCCCGCCGCGGGGTCGACGACGCCCGGGATGGTGAGGCCGATGCCCTTCAGGGCCTTGCTCGTGAGGCCCTGGTCGGCGAGCGCGCCTTCCATGGCCTGCATGATCGCTTCGACAGTCGCCTCGGGGCTGGCGTCGCGCGGCGTGGGGCAGCGGTGCCGGGCGACGATTTCCCCGGTCGACTGCACGAGGGCGGCGAGCACCTTGGTGCCGCCCACGTCCACACCGATGTAGAGACTGGGCTCGCGTCTGCGTGATTGGGCCACGGAGGTCTCCCGGTTGACATGCCGATCGGTCACCGCGTCCTGGGGGACTTGATGACCTCGACGAGTCGCTCGACGGCGTCGCGGCGCGTGAAAGCCTTCCACGTCGAGGCCGCCCGCTTCAGATGGCATTCGCGCTGGCGGCGCAGGTGGCCGAGCAGCGCGTGGAGGGCGTCGCGATCGCCCGCGCCGATGCCGGTCTTGGCCCGGTGCCAGCAATACTCGACGATCCGCTCGCGGTACACGTCGGCGTCGTGCACCTCGCCGAGATCGTCCTGGAGCCTCGTCGTCGGCTCGATGACGCCGATCAGGCGGCCCGGGTAGATGTCGGCCAGGAACTCGGCGGCGTAGCGCAGCCGCTTGCACTCGATGCGCAGGCGGTGTTGCGCCTCGGGCGTCAGCAGGTGGAGCCGTCGGTCGTATCGCGCGACCTTCTTGAGCTGGTCCCGCAGCAGCCGGGGCGCCTGCTCGCACGCCGCGACGTCACCCGCCTCGGTGCCGGCGAACAGGCTGCCCTTGGCGCCGACGGGCGCCTGGAGCATCGGGTGGACGCGGTCGATGAACTGCTGGTAGCGCTCGGCCTGGAAGACGTCGAGCAGCGTGCGGTAGTGGCGGCGGCGGCGGCCTCGGATCGACGCGACGAGCCTGCGAAGGAAGGGCTTGTGGCCGCGCGGCGCGTCGGCCCTGTATCCCGTGAGGAAGCCGAGGAACACGTCGAGGTCCCGCACGGCGCCCAGCTCGGAGGCAAACCAGCGCATCTCGGCCTGGAGGGCCTCGCGCTCGCCATTGAGGGCCTCGTGGAACACCCGCATCGCCGACCGGGCGCGGCGCAGCGCGACCCGCAGCTCGTGCACGTACTCGATGTCGTGGCCGTAACACAGGCCATAGGCGCGGGCCATGAACTGCTCGAGCTGCTGGAGCAGGATGCGGCGCGCCGCCTCGGCCACCGAGCACGCCGGCTCGATGAGCCCCGCCCTGGGCGCCCTGCCCTCGTGGACGCGCACGGATCGGATCGGCCGCGGCATGAGCTGGTTCCACAGCTCGGCGCCGGCCATCGCCGCGACGGCGTTCCCGGCGGCCGGGCCGCCGGCGACCAGCAGATCCACCCCCTCGCCGTCATCGACGACGGCCACGATGTCCGTGTCCTGGGTCCGCGACTGGTCGAGGGCCTCTGCGATGCGCACGATCGCGGCGACCCGTTGGGCAAGCTGCCGGCCCTCGTCGCCGCCGGGCTCGAAGTGGGGCGCGTGGAAGCGGGCCGTCGCCTCCGACGCTCCGTCCCCACCGGCCACCCGCTCGAGGGCTCGCATCGCCACGCCTCGCTCGGTGGGCGAGAGGCGCGGGAAGGCGCGGCGGAGCGTGCCGTCGGGCCGGGCCAGGGGCGGAGCGTGTGGGCCGGCCGCTCCGTCGTGGGAGTGGAGGGTGGCGACCAGACGGATCAGCGGCCGAGCCGTCTTCGTCAGGCCGTGGAGATGGCGGGTCCGCGCAAAGAGCTCCTCGCCGAGCGCACTCACCCGGTCCGCGTGCCCCCGATCGAAGTCGAGAGCCGCACACAAGGCATCGAGCTGTGCCTGCGTGACGACTTTGGCCATGGTGCCAGTACTGGTGGGTCCCTTCTCGCCACACAGCATCCTACACGGGCGGCAGGCAGGAGTCAAGCGGATATTCGGGGGGTGTAACATCCTGGGAAGGCAAGTGTTAGGATTGTGTTAGCCTTCCGTTAGCGGCCACGCGGCCCGAGCCTTGAAGCGGCACGCACCGTCTGATAGAATCCTCCCGTGCCACCCTCCGTCCCGCAGGGAGACCGCAATGAAGATGACCGAGCGCTTCCAGGTCCGCCCCGGACAGAAAGTCGATCTCCGCCAGTACGACCCCGATTTCACGGCCGGGCTCAAGAGCAAGACGGACGCCCGACGCCGCCTGAAGGAGAATATCGACCGCCTGGCCGAGCTCCAGTACCTGCTCTATGCCGAGAACAAGCACGCCGTGCTCCTGGCGCTCCAGGCGACGGACGCCGGCGGGAAGGACGGCACCATCCGCCACGTGATGAGCGGCATCAACCCCCAAGGCTGCCGCATCACGTCGTTCAAAGTCCCATCGGCGGAGGAAGCCGACCACGATTTCCTGTGGCGCATCCACAAGGCCGTGCCTGGCAAGGGCGAGATCGGGATCTTCAACCGCTCCCACTACGAGGACGTGCTGGTCGTGCGCGTCCACGACCTCGTGCCGCGGGCCGTGTGGTCGCGACGCTACGCCCAGATCAACGCCTTCGAGAAGCTCCTCGCCGACAACGGCGTCGCCATCCTCAAGTTCTACCTCCACATCAGCAAGGCCGAGCAGAAGGCCCGCTTCGAGGACCGCATCCGCGAGCCCCGCAAGCACTGGAAAGTGAACCCCAAGGACCTCGAGGAGCGGAAGCTCTGGGACGACTACATGGCCGCCTACGAGGCCGCGTTGAGCCGGTGCAGCCCCGCCCATGCCCCGTGGTTCATCATCCCGGCCAACAAGAAGTGGTTTCGCAACCTCGCCATCTCCGAGATCCTCGTCGAGACCCTCGAGGGCCTCGACATGAAGTTCCCGCCGCCCATGTGCGACGTGTCGAAGCTTGTGGTGAAGTAGTGGCCCCCACTCTCGTCACCAGACCCCGGCATCGTGTCTTGCGTAGGGGCACACCCATGTGTGTGCCCAGGTGTCGTTTACTGCCGAACGGTGCCTCTTTTCCCGAAACAGAGAACATCTGTCTTCACAGCCCCCCTGTGCCATGCTCTCCACACCACCGGCGGCCTTGCGTAGTTTGGGAGCCTACCATCCCTTGTGTGTAGGGGGGCTGTTATGCCCCGACTGCCTCCAGCCCAGCGACGCACCCCCTCGCACAGGCGATGCCACCTTGCTCGCCTACAGCCCGCGACACCGCCTCTGCGGCCGAGCGTCACGGCGCTTGCAGCCACGCCATTCATCGGGGGCTGTGTGCACAGCCCCCACGGGACAGGACGCTGCAAACCGCCTTGCCGCGCCCGCCGCTGGGCGGCGGGACCGCCGCAGAGGCTCCGAAGGGGGGAAGCCCAGGACCCTCTTCCTCAGCTGTCCTGCCGAGCCGCGCCCGCCTTCGGGGCAAGGCGATGGGCTTGGCCGCCGGCCAGCGAAGCCGCTGTCCGACCCCAAGCCCTTGGCAGAAGGCGGCAGCGTCCGAGGGACGGTAGCCGCCGCCGCAGAGCACATCCACCACGACCGATACAGCCGCCCCCTCACCAGCCTCTTGTGGCGCTGGGATGGCAAGCTGGCCCCTGTCTCGCCACAGGCGGGGCGGACCCTAAATGGGCATCTGTGCCGTCGCCTCTTGGCGGTGGCCCGGTAACAGCAGAAGGGTGCCGCGGAGTCCCGCCGAACACCGCGAAGGCATGTTCCCCATTGCCAGCAATCGGAGAGGGCTTCATGTTCCCCGTTCCGGTAGACGACACCAGGGAAGCCCCGCCATCGGGGCCGGCAAAGGGCAGACACGTGGGTCTGCCGCTACAGGGGAGGCCTCCTGTCGTCTCGTCGCTTCAACTGCCGGAGGTCGGGAATCGCCGATGAAGGTCGCGCTGCTCGGCGACGTGCACGGGAATCTGCCGGCGCTCGAGGCCGTGCTGGCCGACGCCGACGCGCGCGGCTGCGAGGCCGTGTGGAATATCGGCGACTTCGTGGGCTACGGCGCATTCCCCGACGAGGTGGTGCGCCTGCTGCGGAAGCGTGCGGCCGCCAACCTCATCGGCAACTACGACCAGAAGGCACTGGAATTCAAGAAGAAGGACGCCAAGTGGCGGAAGACGAAGCGCCGCGAGAAGTGGCTCGCCTTCAAGTTCGCCTACGAGCATCTGTCGAAGCCGAGCCGCAAGTGGCTGAGGACACTGCCCGAGCAGCAGCGCCTCGACGTGGCGGGGCGCCGCATCCTGCTGTGCCACGGCAGCCCGGCGTCGGTGGACGAGCACCTGTGGCTCGAGACGCCGGCGGAGCGCTACCGCGAGCTCGCGGCGATGGCCGACGCCGACATCGTGGTCTGCGGCCACTCCCATCAGGCATTCGTCCGCGAGGCCGGCCGCGTGCCGTTCATCAACACCGGCACCGTCGGCCGGCCCGACGACGGCGACCCGCGGGCCTGCTACGCGGTGCTCGCCCTGGCAGCCGGCGTCGACGTGGCGCACCATCGGGTCCCCTACGACACCGGGCGCGCCGTGGCCGCGGTCCACGAGCACGGCCTGCCCGAGGCATTCGCCCAGATGCTGCTCGAGGGCAGGAGCCTCGACGCCGTCTCGCCGCCATAGCCCAGAGAAGAAGCACTTGCCGTGTTCGTAACACTTTGCCCTTCCGCGTGTTGCGAGGCACGACCGTGGCTCCTTACACCAAGGATGGATGGATGGATGGATGAATGGATGGGTGGAGGAGGAGCTCCGGACCGGTAGTCCTGCTGTCTGTTCTCCCGTCCATCCATCCATTCATCCACTCATCCAACCCGCCACGCCCGCGCCGTGGGAGAAGCCTGGCCACGCGCGAGACGCAGCCCACATCGCAGATGTTCAGGGAACAGAATGACTTGAACGCATGGCCCTCTCCTGGTATACTTCGGATTCTATCCTCAACCACCCAGGAGACTGGAATACCATGCCCCGAGTTTGCGAAGTGTGCGGGAAGGGAACGACCTTCGGACGAAGCATCTCCCGCCGAGGCCGCGCCAAGAGCAAGGGCGGCATCGGCAAGAAGACCACCGGGATCACCAAGCGCACCTTCAAGCCCAACATCCAGAGGGTGCGGGTGCTCGAGAACGGCGGCGTGCGCCGCAAGAAGGTCTGCGCAGCCTGCATCCGCTCCGGCGCCATCCGCAAAGCGCCGTAGGAGAGGAAAGACTGGATGGGTGGATGGCTGGATGAATGGTAAGACAAGAGAAGCGTCGCTGAGCCACCCTCGCACGAGCGACGCGCCGAAGCTTGTCTGCTCTTCCACCCATCCACCCCTCCACCCCTCCATCCATCCAATCTTCTAGTCCTCCTTCCTGGGAGACCGCACCGTGGCAGACGCCGACCGCCGGGCCGAGGACATCGAGGCCGTCGAGAAGCTGGGCAAGGCCCGCGACATCCTCGTCAACGAGATCCACAAGGTCATCATCGGCCAGGACGAGGTCATCGAGCAATTGCTCTGCTGCCTCTTCGCCCGCGGCCACGCCCTCATGATCGGCGTCCCCGGCCTCGCCAAGACCCTCATGATCAGCACCCTCGCAGGCATCCTCAAGCTCGACTTCCACCGCATCCAGTTCACCCCCGACCTCATGCCCAGCGACATCACCGGCACCGAGATCATCGAAGAGGATCAAGCCACGGGCAAGCGCAGCTTCCGCTTCGTCAAAGGCCCCATCTTCGCCAACATCATCCTCGCCGACGAGATCAACCGCACCCCGCCCAAGACCCAGGCCGCCCTGCTCCAGTCGATGCAGGAGTACCAGGTCAGCTCGGCCGGCGTCATCTACGACCTCGACCTGCCCTTCTTCGTGCTCGCCACGCAGAACCCCATCGAGCAGGAAGGCACCTACCCCCTGCCCGAGGCGCAGCTCGACCGCTTCATGTTCAGCATCATCGTCGACTACCCGAGCCGCGACGAAGAGCGCGAGATCGTCAAGGCCACCACCTACGACGCCGACGTGGACCTCCAGCCCGTGCTGCGGGGCAGCGACATCCTGGCCATCCAGAAGATCGTCCGCCGCGTGCCCGTGAGCGACCACGTCATCGACTACGCCGTCAATCTCGTCCGGGCCACGCGGCCCAGGGACCCGACGGCGCCGCAGTTTGCCAAGGACTGGCTGTCGTGGGGCGCCGGCCCGCGAGCCTGCCAGTATCTCATTCTCGGCGCCAAGGCCCGCGCCATCATCAACGGCCGCTACAACGTCTCGTGCAACGACATCCGCCACCTCGCCATCCCGGTCATGCGGCACCGCATCTTCACCAACTTCAACGCCGATGCCGAAGGCGTCGACGCCGAGGACATCATCAACGAGCTCCTCAAGACCGTGCCCGAGCCCTCCGAGGCCGACTACGCCGCCGCCAGCTAGCCCGCATTTCTCACCAACTGCTGGTGAGAAACGCAGAAAGCACCAAATGACAAGCACCAGACCCCAAACAAAACCCAAATCCCAAGAACCAATGCTCCAAACGAAGAGCGCGCCCTGCGCGCGATACGGCCTCTTTCTTCTATTTGGTCATTGAGCTTTGGTGCTTGGGTATTGTCTGAGATTTGGTGCTTGGGGTTTG
>JADHXT010000173.1 GCA_016782825.1 Candidatus Brocadiia bacterium
GAAAAACCTGTCCGACCTCGCGACGGCCTACCACCCCACCTTCGGCGTCCCCCCCGACAGCAACCGCAAGACCGGCTGGCTCGGCCGCATCACCCTGCTGCACCTGGCCACGCAGACGGCCGGCTTCGAAAAGCCCGGCGGCTACACGAAGCTCACCTTCGCCCCCGGTACGCAGTGGCGCTACAGCGACGGCGGCCCCAACTGGCTCGCCGAGTGCATCACCCTGGCCTACCGGCGCGACCTCCAGGAGCTGCTCTTCGAGCGGGTGTTCGCGCCCATCGGCATCCGTCCCTCCGATCTCACGTGGCGGCCTAACGCCTACCGGCCCAAGCTCATCGGCGGCGTGATGCGCCGCGAGTTCGGCTCGGGCATCCACGCCAACGTCAACGCCATGGCTCGCATCGGATATCTCTACCTCCGACGCGGTCGCTGGCAAGGCAAGGCACTGCTGCCCGAAAGCTTCGTGGACAGCGTGCAGCGCATGCCCGAGCCGCTGCGGGGCGCACCGACCGTGGACGAGAAGACCTACGGCAAGGCCTCGAACCACTACGGCCTGCTGTGGTGGACCAACGCTGACGGCTCCCTGCCCGACGTGCCCCGCGACGCCTATTGGTCGTGGGGGCTGTACGATAGCCTCACCGTGGTGGTCCCGAGCCTCGACCTTGTGGTGGCGCGTGCGGGACGCTCGTTCCAGGGAAGCTGGGACTCGCACTACGGCAAGCTCACGCCGTTCCTCGGCGCCATCTGCCAGTCGGTGGGCAAGCCCACGCCGCAGAGCCGGGCGCCCTATCCGCAGAGCCCGCTTATCCAGGGCATCGAGTGGGACTTCAAGAACCTGGTGCGTCTGGCTCCGGGGAGCGACCTGTGGCCGATCGCATGGGGGGACGACGGCCATCTGTACACCTCGTGGGGCGACGGCGGCGGCTTTGGCGGCACGAACTCCCAGGGCCGCGTGAGCCTGGGTTTCGGTCGCATCGAGGGAATGCCGCCGGGAATCAAGGCGACGAACATCTGGGGCGGGTGGAAGCCAAGACATGACGCTACCTTCCGCGGCAAGTGCCCCGGCATGCTGTGCGTGGATGGCACGCTCTACGCCTGGATTAACACGCAGAACCGGCCGTGGTCCACCCAGCGGGGGCCCGACATCCGCCTCTCCTGGTCGTCCGACCGAGGGGCCTCGTGGGAGGTGGCGCCGTGGTCATTCTCCGGGGCCACGGGCACGTTCAGCCCGTCCACCTTTCTGAACTTCGGGCAGAACTACGCCGGCGCCAGGGACGACTACGTCTATTCCTACGGCCGCGTGTGGGGAGACACCACTCACGCCTATCTCAGCCGCGTCCCCAAGACCTCACTGAGGGATCGCTCGACCTACCAGTTCTTCGCCGGGCTGGGCGCCCAAGGCGAGCCCGCCTGGCGCTCTGAGGCCGGCCGGCGTCAAGCAGTCTTCACAGACCCCAATGGGTGCAACCCGGGCAGCGTGGTCTACCATGCAGGGCTTCGGCGCTATCTGATGACCAATAGCCACGGCGGTGTGGGCGAGTTGGGTGTGTTCGACGCGCCCGAGCCCTGGGGGCCGTGGACCACCGCGGCATACTACGAGCGCTGGGGCGGCTTCGACCGTGGCGGGGCGCTATTCTACTCCCTCCCCACGAAGTGGATAAGCGCCGACGGAACAACCTTCTGGTGTGTGTTTTCCTCACAGGGCACGCTGGATTGCTTCAACTTGGTGAAGGGCACCCTCGCTCTGGCCGCCGCCGGGCCGACGAGCAAGGCGCCCTATCCGCCCAGTGACGCGATCAAGGGCATCGAGTGGGCTCCCAAAGACACGATCATTCGCCTGGCCAAAGGGGGCGACAACTGGCCGGCCACCTGGGCCGACGACGACGCGCTCTACGCCGCCTACGGCGACGGCCACGGCTTCGCGCCCAAGGTGGAGCGGAAGCTCAGCCTCGGCCTGGCGCGCGTCGCCGGCAGCCCGCCCGACATACGCGGCACCAATCTCCGCTCGCCCACGGCCGAGCAGACCGGCGACGGCGCGAGTGGGAAGAAGGCCAGCGGGATGCTGATGATGGACGGCGTGCTCTACATGCTCGCCCGCAACGCTCGGAACGCACAACTCGCCGTCTCTGACGACCGCGGGAAGACGTGGGAGTGGCTGCCGTGGCGCTTCACCACCAGCTTCGGCCATCCCACATTCCTCAACTTCGGGCGCGACTACGCCGGGGCACGCGACGGCTACGTCTACGTGTACTCCCACGACAGCGACAGCGCCTACAAGCCTGCCGACCACATGGTGCTCGCGCGCGTGCCGAAGGGCGCGCTGCGGCAGCTTCGCCAGTACGAGTACTTCGCCGGCCTGGGTGCCGACGGCCAGCCGCGATGGGCGAGCGACGTCCGCCAACGGAAGCCCGTGTTCGCTCACAAGGGACGCTGCTACCGTTCGGGCATCAGCTACAACGCCGCGCTGAAGCGCTACCTTTGGGTGCAGGTCATCCCGGGCGGCGACACGCGCTTCAAGGGGGGCTTCGGCATCTACGACGCGCCCGAGCCCTGGGGGCCGTGGACTACGGTGTTCTTCACGGAAGGCTGGGATGTGGGGCCAGGCGAGACGGCCAGCTTCCCGCCGAAGTGGATGAGCGCCGATGGACGGACGCTGCACCTGCTGTTCAGTGGCGACGACGCCTTCTCGGTGAGGAAGGCGACGCTGGCGGTGAGGGAGTGAACGGGGGTCGCCAGGTCAGTTTGGCCCTGGGAGCATGAGGCCCGGCGCGCTGGTCTCGCCCTTCGGGGTGAGGGCGGAGAGCTTCACCCGGCCCTCGAATGTGGTGAGGTTGGTGTTCTGGTCGAACAGGATGTTGTCGGCGTGCACTTCGTCCTTGTTGATCCATACGATCGGCTGCACGTCGGGCTCCTTGGGGTTGCCGAGAAGCAGGACCACATTCTTCTTGAGATCGTAGTCGGCGGTGTGGCACAGGGCCTTGCGGTATTCCGGCGCCGGCTTGGGTGCGAGCGGCGGGCGTTCCACGGTGCGCTTCTTGACCGGCGGCACGCTGTGGATGCGCACGTTGCCCGTGGCAACGATACGCTTGAACTGCGATTGCTCGTCGAGGTAGGCCAGCACTTCGGTGGCGTCGATTCGCAGGTCTTTCTTGATGATTGTGGCATCACCCGTGATGCGAACGAGGGATTCGGCCCGCACGTAGCGGATCTTCTCTGCCCACACGTGCACGGGCTCCTGGGGCTTGGCCTTGCCTGCCGGCTTCGCGGGCGCCTTGCTCGCCGCAGGTGGGGCCTCGGCGGCAACAAGTGTGCCGGCAAGAGCCAGCAACACGCTGAGGATGGAACGGGGCATATGGCAGGTCATGGATGGGATCCCTCGATGATCACACGGTCAGCCGGGATTCGGCTCCGAGCAGATGAGCTTCGCGCTCGAGGATCGGGTTCACTACGGCGTGGAGAAACTCGTCTACCTGTACGGTCGCACGGCCGGCCAGCGGCGCCGGGTCGAGCAGGCTGTCGATCTGGTCGTGGATGGCGGCAAATGCCTCATCGGCTTTGAGGCGTTCGACGAGATCATTGTCCGCCCCTTCCTCGGTCATCTGCCACCGCACGTCGGCCACGTGGCGGCGGAGCGTCTCGTGCAGAGCCTGACGATCGCCACCGGCTTTGACGGCGGCCATGAGGATGCGTTCGGTGGCGAGAAAGGGCAGCTCGCGGGCGAGGTTCTTTGCGATGACCTTGGGGTGCACCACGAGGCCACTGGCCACGTTGTCTGCGATGAGCAGCACGGCATCGGCCGTCAGGAAGCACTCGGGGATGGCCACGCGGCGGCCGGCCGAGTCGTCGAGGGTGCGCTCGAGCCATTGGGTGGCGGCGGTGAAGGGGGCGCTTTGGGCGGCGCAGATCAGGTGGCGAGCCAGCGACCCAATGCGCTCGCAGCGCATGGGGTTGCGCTTGTGGGGCATGGCCGATGAGCCGATCTGCTTCTTGCGGAACGGCTCCTCCACCTCCTGCATGTGCTGGAGCAGCCGCACGTCGTTGGCCATCTTGGCCACCGACTGGGCGATGCCGACGAGCACGCCCAGGATCGTGGTGTCGAGCTTGCGCGTGTAGGTCTGGCCGCACACAGGGAGGATGCAGGGGAACCCCATCTTGGCGGCGACGAGCTTCTCAAGCCTCCGCACCTTGGCGTGGCTGCCGTCGAAGAGTTCCATGAAGCTGGCCTGGGTGCCCGTGGTGCCCTTGATGCTGCGGAACGGCAGGGCATCCACCAGACGGCTCAGCTCCTGGTAGTCGAGCACGAAGTCGTAGAGCCACAGACACGCTCGCTTGCCCACGGTGGTGGGCTGAGCGGTTTGGAAATGGGTGTATCCGAGTGTGACGAGAGCTCGGTGGCTGGCCGCGAAGATGGCCAGGGCCTCCATGAGGTTCACCAGCCGCGCGCGGAGCAGTTCGAGGCCGTCGCGCATGAGGATGAGGTCGGCGTTGTCGGTCACGAAGCAACTGGTGGCGCCGAGGTGGATGATGGGCTTGGCGTCGGGGCACTGGTCGCCGAAGGCGTGGACGTGGGCCATCACGTCGTGGCGCAGCTCGGCCTCGTAACGCCGGGCAGCCTCGAAGTCCACATCGTCGAGATGCTGGCGCATCTGTTCGATCTGGGTGTCGGTGATCGGAAGGCCCACCTCCTGCTCGGCCTCGGCGAGGGCGAGCCACAGACGACGCCAGGTGGAAAACTTGCTCTGCGGCGAGAAGATCGCGCTCATCTCGCGGCTGGCGTAGCGTGTCACGAGAGGATTGTCGTATCGACTGTGGCGTTCGGTGTCGTCGGCCATGGGGTGCAGTGCCTTCGGAATGGTGGAACGCTCGGAATGCGGCGGCTATCGCATGCAGGCGGCAGCGGGGTACGTGGCGTTGCCCCAGTGGTTGCGGATGCAGTCGCAGCAGGTGCCGCGGTTGCCACAGGCCTCGTAGCTGCACGGGCAGAGCTCGAGGTTCTCCTGGTGACGGTCGCACTTGGTGCCGCAGCCGACGAGCGACCGGGTGTCTGCTGGCCTCTCCACGCCCCGCATGCACGCCGACTGGCCGCCCTTCGATGCGTGGTTCTCGGTACACAGACAGCAGATGCCCCGACGCTCGCACTCCTCGTTGGTGCACGGGCACATCTGGAGGTTCACTTCGCGGTTCCGGCAGTTGACAACTGCGGCCATGTGCGGGATTCTCCTCTGAAGCTCAATTCCGCAGCCCGACGAATTATAGCCACATAGCCCGTCGAGGTCAACCGTCCCCCATCCTTCGTCGGCCACCAGGACAGATAGAGCAAGAAAAGGCTTGCGAACTCAACACGGAAGGTGTAGACTTGTCACGTTGGTCAGGGCAGGGAGGCGATCTCCCATCGTCGCATTCCGCCGAGGATATCGGGGGAGGCGTAGATCATGATTGTGTCCGCTCACCGTATCGGCTGCTCGTCATCCACGAGGCACGGCCTTGTGCTTGGCCTCACGTTGATCGGGCTTGCCTGCGCCTGCGTCGCACGCGCGGCGCCCATCCCGCCGCCCGCGGGGTCGTTCACCATCGCCGTCATCCCCGATACTCAAACGTACGCCGAAGAGTATCCCGAGGTGTTTGAGGCGCAGACTCAGTGGATCGCCGACAACCACGAGGCCCACAACATCAAGTATGTGCTCCACCTCGGCGATGTTACCAACGACAATTCCACGGAGCAATGGGACCGGGGACTGGTGGCCATGAACAACCTGAACGGCGCCGTGCCCTACGCCATCGCTACCGGCAACCACGACTATGGCACCGGCGGGGACGCCGGCTCGCGCGACACGCTGTTCAACGATTCGGCCTATTTCGGTACCGGCTCCGCCTACGCCAGCCAGCCCTCCATCGGCGGCTTCTACGAGGCCGGCAAGACGGACAACTCGTACCACACCTTCAACGCCGGTGGCCGCGACTGGATCGTGCTGTCCCTCGAGTGGGCACCCCGCGACGAGGTGGTCGAGTGGGGCAACCAGGTGATGGAAGCCCATCCCGACCACACAGGCATCCTTAGCGTGCATGCATACAGCTACTCTCCGGGCAGACGATATGACTGGGGAATGAGCCACATGGTTGCCTGGAACCCCCATTGGTACACCACGCCCGAGCCGGTGAACGACGGCCAGGAACTGTGGGACAAGCTCGTGTCCCAGCACAACTTCGCGCTGACGCTGTCGGGACACTATCTCCTGAGCGGCACAGGGCTCCAGACGAGCATCAACCCTTCCGGTGGCGCCACGCACCAGCTCCTCCAGAACTACCAGAAGGGCGTGCAGTTCACCGGCGGATACGACAATGGCTTCCTCCGCCTCTACGAGGTGCAGCCGGATGGCATCACGGTGGACGTCAAGACCTACTCGCCCACGCAAGACCTCTACCGCACCGAGCCCGACCAGCAGTTTACCATCGCCCTCGTGGATGACCCTGTCGCCGCCACCTACTCGGCCGACGTGCGCAACGACCTGCCCCTGGTCTACTACGACCTGCGCACCACCCGCGCCGGCGATCCGGTGGAAGACGAAGCCTACCGCGACGGCGAACTCGACGGCGCCTACACCGGCACGGGCCTCACCGCGTCGGACTACGACGGCACGGGCGCCCACACGGAAACGTCGGCCCCCACGCCGCGGCTCAGTGAATGGTCGATGGAAGCCTGGGTCAAGGTCAACGCTCTGGGCACCAGCCAGACCGTGCTCTCGAACGACCGCGATGGCTGGAACGACGACGTGCTCCTCGGGCTGTGCCCCGACGGCACGGGCGCGAGCGCCCTCGACCGCTGGGCCATCGTGCACCAGGACGACGGCACAGCCACCCGCACCGTGGTGGCCGATGGGGCCGACGCCGCGGCCTACCAGTGGTACCATCTCGTGGCCACTTCGGACGGCTCCGCCCTTCGCCTCTACGTCGATGGTTCCCCCGCTGGTGAGGCCCCCGCCAGCGGCGGCGACCTCGATCTGGCCGACGCGCTCCTGCGGGTGGGGCAGAGCTTCGCCTCGGCCGACGGCGGCCGCCCCTTCAACGGCGAGATCGCCCAGGTGTCGCTGTTCGACCGTGCGCTCACGCTGAGCGAGGTGACCAGCCATCGCCTCGCCGCGTTCAGCCAAGTGCTGGGCGCCAACGTGGCGAACAGCGCGGCCACAGACAGCAGTGCCTGGGCTGTGACCGAGGTTCCAGAGCAAGGGGT
>JADHXT010000174.1 GCA_016782825.1 Candidatus Brocadiia bacterium
AGATCGAGATGACCACGTCGCGGTTCGGTGCGCGTCTGCGGGTGGGTGTGGAGACGTATGGCCAGGCGCGGTCGGCCGCCGCAGTGCCCGGACCCGTCGCTGCGCTGCGCCTGGCGGACGGGACCTGGTTTGGCGGAAGCCGCCTGTTCGGGGACACGAAGCTGGCCGGCTGGTCCGCGCGGCTGATGGCGAAAGGCCCGGTGTTCGGACAGGTGGAGTACATCTACAGCTACGAGGATGGCAACATAGTGAAGCTCACGGCGCGCCTGCACGAAGGTGCGTCTGGCCTGTACTGGGAGACGAAGGTCGCCGAGGATCGTCCGAAGGACGGCGTGGACATCGTGTTGAGTGAGGGACTCCCTCCGTTGACGTTGATCATACAGCGCGAAGCGTACAACGACAGGCCGCAGATCAAGGATGCACGGTGGGGCGCGTGGGTGGAGATTCCTCTCGCGACGTATGGGAAAGAGCTGGTGACCCATCTGAGCCCCTGGGCAGACTGGTGGAGCACCTGGACGCAGACTTCGGTCCGGCTGAGCATCGGCGCGCAGGGGCGCGAGCTGCATCTGGCGAGCCACGACCCGGGAGCCTGGGTCGAGCCCGCCGCGCCCGGCACCATGCGTAGCTGGGGAGCCTGGCAGCACAAGCTGGTACCGGTGAAGCGTGGCGCCGGCCGCGAGATCCACCTGCGTGTAAACAACGCGGCCGGCCTGCGGAAGTGGACCATCGAGGATCGCGAGCCTGCCTATGCCGAACAGCGGCGCATGTCGCTGGCACAGGTGAAGGCGCACTGGCCCCCGCTGGACGAGGTCAAGGACTGGATCCTGGATTGGCCCACGGACGGCCGGGCCTGTCCGCAGCTCTTCGTATCGCGACAGGACATGCGGGCAGCCTGGGAGCGCAGAAAGCCGGATCCGGCCATCATTCGCACGGCCAGCTACATCGCCAGGGAGAAGATCAGGCCGGTGCCGAGCTACAAGGATGCGCAGGCGGTGGAGGGCTACCTGGCGACCAAGGGCGATCCGGAGATTGCCAAGAAAGTGCGTCTAACCGACCGGGTGCGCCAGCACATGGGAGCGCTGGGTGACTTCGACAAGATGCGCCATACGCAGACGGTGGCGGCGCTGTACGACCTCATGATGGGCACGGATCTGATCACCGACGCGGACAAGCGTCTCCATCGCTCGCAGATGGCGTTTCTGGGCTACATCCTCGCCCGGCCTTCGACCTGGGATATCGAGCGCGGGTACCGGTCCTACAACCCCAACATGAGCCTGTCGTACCTGTTGGCGAGAGGCATTGCCGCGTGTGCGATTCCGGATCACCCGCGGGCGCGCGAATGGGTGGAGCCCGGACTGAGGCGAGCGGAGATGTGGCTGAAGGAGGTCGGCCCCGAGGGCGAGTGGTACGAGAGCGCCCACTACTCGCAGGTAAGCGCCTTTGCCATGGCGTCGTTCGCAGTGGCGGCGCAGCGCACCGGGTTCCGGAACCTGTTCCTGAACGAGAATCTCAAGAAATGGGCGATGTGGCTGGCCCAGATCTACACGCCGCGGGATCCTATGGCTGGACGCCGCAGCCGGCGCGCGACCCCGCCGATCGGCAGGGCTACCGCCGGAGTGCCCTGGGGACTGTTCGGGTTGATGGCCAAGGCGACCGCGGACACGGATCCTCAGTATTCCAGGCAGATGCAGTGGGCCTGGGCGGGAACCGACTACACCCGCAATACCGCCAATCATCTGGGCGGCTTCGAGCCCATCTACATGGACCCGGCCCTGCCCATGGCGGCGCCCGGCTGGACCTCGAAGCTGTTCCCACAAATGGGGCCGCTCTTCCGCAATGGTGTAGGCGACAAGCATGAGAACTACCTGATCGTGCATGCCAATACCGGCGCCGGCGCGCGCCTGTCCGAGGTGGGCTGCCTCGCGCTGTGGTTTGCGCGGGGCGTCCCCATCGCGGGCTCGTTCCCGGGTGGATACAAGGAGCGGCACCAACTCCTCATGTCGCGGGTGATCCCCGCCCTCTCCTGGCGCGAGGGTGAGCCGTGGGACGAGTCGCGCTTCGGCTGTAGCACCGACGTCAGCATGGCCGCGTTCAGCGCACTGCCGTGGCAGGACTACTTCGCCGCGAGCTACGCGATCAAAGGGTGGAAGGGCGGGAGGTATGGAACTCCTGCCAACCCCGTGTCGTGGCCGCCAGTGGACGGCGCCGCGGGGTTTCCCATGTCGTGGCGCCGCCGCATGCTCTACGTCCAGGACGACAAGCCAGACGGCCCCAACTACCTGGTGCTGCGGGATTCGGTGAGCGGCGGCAAGCCCTCGCTGTGGCAGATGTGGACCGTCTCGAAGAAGATCGCGACACCCCAGCAGGCGCAGGACGTGGAGGCTGTCGTCGCGGACGAGCAGGGGCGGAAGGCGGAGCAGGCGCACCCGTTGCGGGGGAATCGCTTTACTGCCCTGGGTCAGTTCAATGTAGACGTTGACTACTACATCGCCGCTCCGCTCGACACACAGCGCTGGACCATGCGCTGGGGCCAGCGGTATGTGGACTACAACGTGCAGGGCGAGGACTATCGCGACCTGCTCCAACTCCGGCTGAGCGGGAACGGCGACTACTTCGTCGTCATGTTCCCCCGCTTCCGGGCAGAGGCGGCGCCGCGATTCGCGACCCTCGGCGGAGGCTCGGTCGTCAAGGTCACGGGCGAGTTCGGCACGGACTACTGCTTCCTGCCGGCAGAGGAGATGGAGGTCACCGTCGAGAAGGTCTACTTCCGGGGCGAGGCAGGGTCGGTGCAGGACCGCGCCGGCGTCGTCGTCCTGGCGACCGGGGCAGCAGGCGAAGTTCGCTCCGGCGAGTGGGGGTTATCGGCGCCGCAGGCCGCGAGCGTGCGGGTGGGAGGACGTCGCTTGGTGGTGCGCCTTCCCTATGCGCGACAGACAGGCGGAGAGGTCACGTTGCGGGCGGCAGGCAAGTGGCGGCCGGCCACAGAACAAGCGGGCGTCACGCTGACGACGACCGAGGGCGGTTGCCGGCTGGTGCTGGCGCCGGGAGTGGTCGCGGCGGTTCTGGAGCGGCGCTGATGCCGACCTACAGGCGCTCTCTTGTCTCCCGCCCCGTCGCTCGTCTGACGGGCGCGAGGCTGGGCTGATGGGTGTTGTTCCGGGCTCCCCCGCGCGAGCGCCGTCTCCTCCAGCTCGCCCATCCTATCTTCCTGCCTTCTGACCAATGGCTTCGTGCATCAGCCTTGTGCCACTCCTTCCTCATCCATCTGTCGAACTTGGTCCGCTTCACGTTGTCGATGGCGTGCTCGATCTCGCCAGCCCATGCTGCCTTTGCTTCCCTTGCTGCGGGTTCTCTTGGATCCATGCTCTTCACCTCCAGCCCGCCCGAAGGCAAGCTCAGTTCGGGGAATGGCTGAGCTTGCTCCAGCCGCCTAGACCACCACCTCTTCTTCCACGTCGCTGCTTCCACTCGCCGAGCGCACGCTCGCGTCCGCTGTCGGTTTGACACCCGTGGCGTGGCGGGGTATCTCTGAGGCTGACGTCGCGCTATCCGCCCGGCGCCGGCTGCGCTTCTCAAACGACCTCCACGGGCTGTCCCCAAACGGCGAGGTCGCGACAAATGGGCGGCGGGACGCGAGAGAGAGGATGTGATGACACTTCATAGAAGGCGACTTACGCTCTTGCTGATCGGACTTCAGGTCTCTGTTGTCTCCGCGCTGACGGTCGTGGCTGAGCCGCCCGCTGCCAGCAGGGAAGCCCAAGAGGCACTGAGAAGAATCGCTATCCACAAGGGGATCTGCGTCGTTCTAGGGCTGCCAAAGCTAGAGCGGACGGGGTTCCCCACCGAGTTGGCAAAGGGAAGTGAGTTGCTCATCTACTTCCAGTCACCCAGCGCCAACGAGGTCACGGAGGTGAGGAGGGCCGCCGACGAGGCGGGCCTGTTGGGAAAGCGGGTATTCGCTGCACGCGGGCAGTGGAGGTCCATTCACCTGGCTGACAACTTGGCCGGCGCAGTGTGGGTGGCGCCCTCGGTGGCAGGCGCTGTTGACAAAACAGAGCTTGTGCGCGTGATGCGTCCTGAGGGGGAGGCGATCCTGGGCGAGGAGGAAATCGTCAAGCCTTTCCCCAAAGGAACGGACGACTGGCCCTACCCCTACCATGGCCCCGACAACAATCCCCAATCCGCCGACCAGATTGCACGGGCACCCTACCTCACACAGTTCATTGCCGAACCGAGATTCTGCCCGTCGCCTGCGGTCACCGTGGCGGCCGGGGGCAGGGTCTTCAAGGCCTTCGGTCATCTGGCGCACAAGTCGAACCAGAACGCCCTGTTGAACACGCTACTGGCTGTCAACGCCTACAACGGAACGGTCCTGTGGAAGCGGTCGCTGAGAGAGGGATTCATGATCCTCCGGAACACCATCGTCGCCACGCCGCAGACCTTGTACCTAGCTGATGACGAGTCGTGCAAACTCCTTGATGCGGCCACCGGCAAGCTGGAAGGTGAGATCATCCCCCCTGGCGATAGTGGCGAGGGCACCGTGTGGAAGTGGATGGCTGTCGAACGAGGGGTCCTGTATGCCCTGATCGGGGGTAAGGAGACGAAGGCCCCCGTTCTCTCGTCGAACACGTTCGGCCTAGGGCACTGGCCGCGGGCCAATTGGCCAGGGTTCGATTACAGGGTTCCGAGAACGGCTTGGGGACAGGGCCGGACGTTCCTCGCGATCGACCTGAGGACGAGACAGGTCCTCTGGCGCCACCGGGAGCAGGCGTTCGTGGACAGCCGGGCCGTGTGCATGAAGAGCGGCCGTGTCTACTTCCTTAGCCCCGAGAAACTCCTCGGGTGCATCAAGGCAGACACCGGCAAGGTCGTTTGGAAGACCTCCGATGCCGCTTTGCTCCAGGCGATAGGACCGCGTTCCCCCAAGCAGCCTCGCTGGACAGGCCTCTCTCCGTTCCCTTACGTCAGGTGTAACGAGGAGTTTCTCTTCTTCTCCGGCCCCCGGATGCCCCGCATAGTCGCGGTCTCCACCGAAGGTGGGAAGCTGCTATGGCAGAAGGAAGTTCCGCGACGAGATGGCGGGAGCGTTCACCTCGTGTTGCGCACGGACGCCTTGTACGCCGTAGGTCATGGGGGAGGCAACAGCAGTTTCAGTGCGGAATACCCGACGGGGAGGGTTCTCACTCGCTTCATTGGCCGGCGGGGCTGCACGGCGGCTACAGGCAGTGTGGACAGCATCTTCTACCGCGCCACGGGGGGGACGGTGCGCATCGATGTCGCCACAGGCCACGCGGAGCATATCGCTCCGATGCGTCCCCCGTGCTACGAGGGCGTGACCATTTCCGGCGGTCTGCTCTACTGGGGGCCGTGGAAGTGCGGGTGCCAACTATCTCTGTACGGTCATATCTGCCTCACCCCGGCGGGGACGTTCAACTACCGTCCGGGGGTGGACGCATCGCGGCTGGAACGTGGGCGCGGCGATGTAACCGTGGTCGAGGACCTCGATGTCGAGCCCGGCGATTGGCCCAGCTACCAGGGCAACAACAACAGAACATGCACGACCAAGGTGGTCATTCCTAAGCAGGTCAGTCGGCGGTGGACGTTCCAGCCGCCCTCGGCCGGCACCCCCACTGCGCCCGTTGCCGCGGGTGGAGTGGTTCTCGTCGGGGACGACAGCGGCGCGGTTCGAGCCCTGGACGCCGCTGACGGGAAGGTGAGATGGAAGGCCTACACCGGGGGAGCCATCTTCTTCCCACCCGCCATCTGGAACGGGCGCGTGTACGTGGGCTCGGCCGACGGTCGTGTCCACGCCTTCGAGGCCGCGACGGGTCGCCCGTTGTGGAAGTTCAGGGCCGCGCCGGCCGAGCGCTGGATCCCGGTTTTCGGGAAGCTCACCTCCACATGGCCGGTGGCGGGAGGTGTCGTCGTGGAGAAGGGCGTTCTCTACGCGGCAGCCGGCATTGCCCATTACGACGGGACTCACGTCTATGCGCTGGATGCGATCACCGGAAAGGTCAAGTGGTACAACGACACGTCCGGCGCGCTGTCCGCAAAGGTGAACAACGGCATCAGCCTGCAAGGGAGCCTCTTCCTGCACGAAGGCCAACTGCGTTTCCCAGGCGGGAACGCCCATGGAACGGCATGTTACGAGCTGCGGACCGGGAGATGCATCAACGGCCCCAACGATCGAGTCGGGTCGAGCTTTCGAACGGCCTTCTACCCGTATTATCCGGAGCACGGCCAGTATGTGCCCCTGGATCACACGCTTGCGGACGGCAGGTCATTGAGCTATGCCGTGGACTACAGTGGCGCTCAGCACACTACACTGGCGCTCCTGACGCCCCTCCCGCCCGGTTCTCCGAAGGTGGGGCCCGACTGGCGGCTGCAACCGCGGTGGAAAGCGCAGTTGAAGCGTCAGATTCTGTGGGAGCACAGGTCCCGTCACAAGTTCAACAGCTTCATCGTCGCGCCTCGAACGCTCATCGCCACCGGCCAGGGCGATTCAGACGCCGCACAGACGGCATTCCTGGCAGCCATCAACATCAACGGCGGCTCTCATATCTGGCGCCATGAACTTCCAGTCCCCGCGGTCAAGGCAGGCACGGCGGTGGATCACAAGGCACGGATCTTCGTATCCCTCAAGGATGGGCGTGTTCTCTGTCTTGCAGCAAGGTAAGGCCCGACCGTTCAGCCTCAAAAGCACCCGTCGGACGACCGGGAGGATTGAGGTGGCGTGGTCGGGGGGATCCTGGGGCAGGTCGTGACGGCGTTGTGGCCGTCTGCTGGCACCCTCATCCCCCCACACCTCAAACCAACACTCACTCAGCATCGCTCTCGTCTCGTCGTCGTGACTCCAGTACCTCTCGACCCAATCCAGGAACTCCTTTGGGACGTGGCCTTGGATCCAGACCTTTGGTTGGGCGACGCGAGGCCGCTCCGATTGATGGCTGGCGCTCTGGGGCACTCCGGGCGAATGGCCCCTCTTCCACTCCACCCACCCCGCCTCCCTACCCTCCGACCAGCACCCTCGTTCCCCTGCCTTGTGCCACTCCGTCGTCATGCACTTGTCCGGCCAGGGGGGACTCGGCTCGTTGCCGGGCCCCTGTTGGAAGAGGAGCAAACGGCGCGGCAGGACCCGTCAGATCACCCTTGAGCTGCCCGATGAGCTTGTGGGGAAGATCCGCGAGGCCATTCTGATGAACTTCGAGTTACG
>JADHXT010000175.1 GCA_016782825.1 Candidatus Brocadiia bacterium
CGCCACTACGCGCCCGAAGCCGATACGGTGATGGCCGACCCCGACCGCCTGCGGCAAGTGTTCCTCAACCTGCTGCTCAACGGCGACGACGCCGTCGGGAACCAGGGGCAACTGGCTCTGGCCATCGAGCCCGCGCCCGACACGACAGGCGACTCCATCGTGCGCATCCGCGATTCAGGCCCCGGCATCCCGCTCGCGGCGCAGCAGCGGATATTCGAGCCGTTCTTCACGACGAAGAGCGGGGGCACGGGGCTGGGCCTGAGCCACGCGCGGCGGCTGGTGAAGCTCCACGGCGGCACGCTCTCGGTGCGGAGCCGGCCCGGCCGCGGCACCACGGCGGTCCTCCGCCTGCCCCATGCCGGGGACACGCCACGCCGCACGCCGATCTGAGGGGCATGCCACGCCATACACCGATCCGAGGGGCGCGTCCGCCGGCCACGCGACGGCGTCGGGCGATGCTGCTGTGAGGAACCCGACATGTCGATCGACCGAGTGTTGGTTACAGACGACGACGAACTCACCCGCGAGTTCCTGGCCGAGGTGCTCCACCGCCACGGCTTCGAGGTGGAGCTGGCCAGCGATGGCGCCCAGGCGATCGAGCGCCTCGACCAGGCGTCCTTCGACCTGGTGCTGACGGATATGAAGATGCCCGACGTGTCGGGCATGGAAGTGCTCCAGCGCTCCCGCGAGGTGAACGGCGACGTGCCGGTCGTGCTCATGACCGCGTACGGCAGCATCGAAAACGCGGTGACCGCGATGAAGAAGGGCGCCTTCGACTACCTGGTGAAGCCCGTGTCGCCCGACCGCCTGGACCTGCTGATCCAGCGCGTCGTCGAGTGGCATGCGCTCGTGCGCGAAAACCGATACCTGCGCGCCGAAGTGGTCGACGGCGATGCCCGCGAGGGCCTGGTAACCCGGCACCCGAGAATGATCGAACTCCTGGGGACCGTGCGCCGGGTCGCATCGTGCGACGCCACGTTGCTCATCCAGGGCGAGAGCGGCACGGGGAAAGAGCTGGTCGCCCACCTGGCCCACTCCGCCAGCCCCCGAGCCGGCCACGCCTTCGTGAAGGTGAACTGCGCCTCGCTGGGTGCGTCGCTCCTCGAGGCCGAGCTGTTCGGCCGCGAGCGCGGCGCGTTCCCCGGCGGCGCGCCGCGCGGCGAAGGGCGCTTCGAGCTGGCCCACGGGGGCTCCCTGCTGCTCGACGAGGTGGCCGAAATCCCACTGGCACTCCAGGCCAAGCTGCTGCGGGTGATCGAGGACGGCCGGTTCGAACGCGTGGGCGGCACCCGCACGATCAAGGCCGACGTGCGGCTGCTCTGCACCACGAACCGCGACCTCCAGCGCCAGGTGAGCGCCGGCCGCTTTCGCAGCGACCTGTTCTACCGCCTGAGCGTGGTGCCGATCCTGCTCCCGCCGCTGCGCGAGCGATGTGAGGACATCCCGCTCCTGGCCGAGCACTTCCTCGAGCACTTCGTGCGGGGCAGCGCGTCGCCCGTCCGACGCATCGGCAAGGCGGCCATGGCCGCTCTGGCCAAGTACACTTGGCCGGGCAACGTGCGCGAGCTGCGCAACGCCCTCCACCGCGCCGTCGTCCTCGGCTCGGGGCCCGAGCTACAGCCGGCGGATCTGCCGGCCGACGTCGCGAACGGCCGGCGCCCGGCCGACCGCGACGAATCCCTGGCTGCCGCACTCGTGGGGCTGAGCATCGACGAGGTGGAGCGCGAGCTCATCCTCCGCACCCTCGAGCGCACCGACGGCAACAAGACCGAAGCCGCGCGCGTGCTCCGCGTGACGCCGCGCACGCTGCGCAACAAACTGGCGCGCTATCGGCAGCAGGGGCACATCGGCAGAGGCTTCTCCCCGCGCCGCCTGGCGCAGGCCGTGGGCGCGCCCTAGGCACCGCAGCCCTCCCCACTTCCCCACGCCTTTCTTCTCAGGCCATGCGCTCCCGCCTCCGCCCCGTTGCGGGGCAGAGGGCGGCGCGGGTCCACAGCTTGAGGGGGGTCTAGCTGCGCAGGCGGATGGCGCGCACCGCGGCGGCGATCGCAGCGGCCGAATCGACCTCGCCGCTGCGCAGGGCCACACGAGCGGCGGCTACGGCGTCCGGGCGCGTGTCGGGCATCTGGCGAAGGAGGCCGACCAGTTGCCCCACCTGGAGGGGCCACTCGCGGGTGTGAGCGGGGGGAACTTGCAGCGATGGGAGCGGGCCGACGGTGGAGCGGCCCGCAGCAGGCTCAGGATTCGGCAGGCTCATGGGGATTCCCTTGTCGTTCCTCGGTCACAGGGACGGAACCAAGCCTTTGCTGACGCCGGCGAGCGCTCGGCGTTTGTTGAGGGGCCGGAGCGGCATGCGCGGGCGGCGTCTCGTCGCTCGCACGACGCCACTTGGGCGGATTGCCGTAGCGGCGTTGTGCGGCAGTGATGCGCCGGAGAAACTGTCGGCGCTCGATGAGGTCCCGAATGCGCTTTATCGTGGCCACTCCACACGTGTGCTGTACTCGTCGTGTCCTTGCCGGTAGGTCCCATCGCGATGTTGCTGGCCAGTGCCTAGCGGGCGGCGATTCGCGGCGTGTCAGGCGAGGGTGAAACTTCTGTTCCGTCGGTCTTTTCCATCGGTGGGAAAAACGTCTGCAAACGGCATGCCGGCGTGGCTCAAATGGCCCCCGGGCGTCCGGATGTGGCTGCACGCGTGCCCTCGCGGCGGCAACGGGTGGCGTGGCTCGGCCGGCCATGGCGCATTCTGCATCCCTGTGCCGGGAAATGCGCGGGAACGGGTGGGGCTAGAGGAGGTTCTTGAGGGCAGGTCGGAGCAGGAACCGCACCAGGCACAGTGCGACGATGGCCAGCAGGATGACCAGCAGCACGCGGAGGTCCCAGCGTGGATTCACCACCAGGCCGAGCGTGACCCCGGCCGCCGGCGGGTGCTCTGTGTCGGTGATCACCATGAGAAAAATGGCGACGCCCACGGCCAGGCCGCCGAAGAGCGTGAGGGTGAAATGCGGGTGTCCCGCCAGAGCCGAGAGGCCCAGGCGGTGGAACAACAAGTCGTGCACCAGCCACAGCAGCGCGCCCACGGCCACTCCCACCACGTAGCCACCGATGAGATGCCGGGGCCCCGAGATGCGAAGCTCGGGCATGGTGAAGACGACAAACGCGCTGGCGCCCAAGGCCGCGATGAGCACGGTGTGGGCCACCGCGTCCACCAGCAGGAGCACGACCATCACGGCGATGCCGGCCAGCAGACACTGGAGCACGTAGCGCAAGGGGTGCGCGCGAAAGCCACGGTCGATGAAGGTCATGCGGTACGGCTCTCCTTGTATCTGCAGTCCGGAAGCAGGTTACCGCGAGCGAGGGGGCGAGTCAAGGTTGACTCTCTGCCGAGCCCGCACTAGAATCAGCCTGCATCAGCAAACCAGGAGACCCCCGCGATGGCGGACCCGCGCGTCCCACACCCTCACCCGCAGCCCCCGTCCCGCGTCGGCGCGTCGGCCCGCGTGCTCGTGCCCATCGTCGGTGTGTTGGCCGTGAGCACGGCGGTGTTTGCCCTGCTGTGGCTGCTGTCGCCTCTGCCGGGCGCGGACGGGCGCGCGAGAGGACGCCAGATCGCGGCACGAGCGGGCGCGCGACGGCTCACCCTGGTGGAAGGCGGCCTCGAGGAAAGCGGCCCGCAGCTCGCACTGGAGACAGCGCTCGCCACGGCCGACTTCGCCAAGTTGCTCGAGCAACTGCTCGCCCTGGCCAGCGCGCAGGAGGCCAGCCAACAGGCCGAGGCCTTCTTTCGCAGCAACGCGGGCCAGAACGCCACACCCGCCGTGACGCTCACCTTCCCGCAGGACGACGGCCAGACCGAGACGGTGGACCTCTACTGCGTGGACGCTCAGCGCCATCTGTGCTACGGCCGCGTGGGCGGCACGGGGCAGGCTGTGGCCATCCCCGACGAGACCTATCGCGTGTTGGCCGGTGTGCTCGCCCGTCTCAGCGGCGACACGCTGGGCTCCTTCGCCCTCCCCTACCACGTGCCGCTCAGCGATGCCGTCCGGCAGCAGGTCGGCAAGGTGCAGCACGCGCTCGTGGCCACCACGGTGGCCGACGATGCGCGGCGCCAGCTCCAGGCCGCCGCCACATCCGGCGCCAGCGGCGCCCACGTGACCGTGGGGCGCGCGGACGCGCTTACCGTGCGCGCCACACTGCGCCTGTCCGCGGGCCTGGCCATGGCTCGCGGTGTGGCGGAGGCCCTCGACCGCGCCTCGCCCAAGATCACGTCGCGCCACCTCGACGCCGTCGCCGACGCCAAGGCCGTGAAGCCGCTTGCCGCGGCCGTTCAGCACAGCCCGGAGGAGCTTGGCGACGTGCTGGTGCTCCAGGTTGGCGAGCGCAGCCGCGTGCTGCCGGCCTCGACCCTGGTGAGCCGCGAGGCGCTGCCCGACGGCTCGCAGGGGCCGGAGCGGTTCGCCGGAACGGATGTGCTGACGAAGGCCCTGGCCGACCTGTTCGCCGACCGCGGCCGCGTGTGCTTTGCCGTGGGCCACGGCGAACGGCGCCTGGAGACCACCGGGGGCGGCGGCCTGAGCCGCTCGGCGGGCCGCCTGCGGGGGCGCGGATTCCGCGTGTCGGAGCTCGACCTGGCCCGCGCCGCCACGATTCCGAAGGATTGCGCCGCCTTGGTGCTCGCCGGCCCCACGCGGCCCCTGGGCGCGGCGGCCGAGAAGGCGATCGCCGCCTACGTGGCCGCCGGCGGGCGCGTGGCGCTCATGCTCGACCCGCCCAAGGGCGTGGTGCCGCTGGTCGCACTGCTCCAGCGCCACGGTATCGCCGTGCCGAAGCCCACGGAAGCGCTCGTCGACTCCCGGGGCGACCTGGAGCCGGGGTTGCTCCTGCTGCACCTCGCCCGCGACACCGGGTTCACAGCGTCGTGGACGCGGCGGCCGGCCATCTTCCTCACGGGCTGCGCCCTCACCGTGGGCGATGCCCAGGTGGAGGGGGCCGAGGCCATGGCGGTGGCGCGGTCTCTCGACCCGGGCGCCCAGCCGCCGCCGGTGCTCATCGCCGCGTCGCGCTCCACCCGCGGCAAGGGCCACAAGCTTCTCGTCTTCGGCGATGTGGATGTGTTCTCGAACCGCGTGCTCAGCTCGCCCCTGGCCCCGGGCAACCTACCCCTTCTCCTCGATGCACTCACTTGGCTGGCCGAGTAGGCGAATCGCCACTCCGAGCGCGGAAGCGCCTGCGGTTGTGGCGAGGCCCCTGCGCGTTCAGCGCGGGAGCCGGCGGATGCGGATATCGCGAAACCAGACCAGGGAGCCGTGGTTCTGGAGGCCCACGTAGCCGGCGCGGGTCATGCGGCTCAGCGGGATGCGCAGCTTGTTGTGGGTGCCGTCGGGGTTCCGGCCTGCGGTGTGCCACTGCGCCAGGTTGGCTTCGATGACCTTCTGGCCGTTGAGCACGACGAGCACCTGGCTGCCCTTGCAGAGGAGGGAGAGCTTGTTCCACAGGCCAGCGGGCCTCACGGCGTTCACGCGAGGGGCGGCACAACCGTAGAGCGCGCCGCACTCATTCTTGCTGAGCTTGCGGCGCCCGAAGGAGTCCAGGAGCTGGACTTCGATGCCGGTGCCCACGGAGTCGCGGGTATTGGCGGTGCGGAAGAAGAGGCCGCTGTTGGCGCCCTTGGCGAGGCGGAACTCGAGTTGGAGGATGAAGTCGCCGTAGCGTTCGGCCGTCCACAGGTCGCCTGTGCCGGGCCGGCAGGCGAGGGTGTCGCGCTCGATGGGCCAGCGCCCTTGCCAGCCGCGGAGGGCCTTGCCGTCGAAGAGAGAGGTCCAGGCGGAGGCGTTGGGATCTTCGGACTTTGCGGGAGCGGGGGTGGTCGCGGGTGTTCGAGCGTAGCCTTTGCGGAGGGCGTCCTTGCCCTGGGAGAGCCAGCCGAGGGTGAAGCGGTCGAAGGTCATGCGCTGGTCGTCGCGTTCGTAGAGGCAGCCGATGGTGTGGTCGGGCAGCACGGTGAGGCAGGAGGCTGCCGCGGCGCCGGCATAGAGGATACGCTCGACGGGCCACGTGAGGCCCTCGTCGTAGCTCGCGCGCACGGTGAGGCGCACGTGGCCGCGGGCGCTGGCGGGGTTGGCGAAGAGGATGCGGCTGCGCTCGAAGGCGGGCGGCAGGGTGTAGCGGAGGAGGCTGGCCTGGCCGCCGGGGTCGATGAGCTGCTTGTCGAGGGTGGGTTCGGCCCAGGTGCTGCCGCCGTCGGCACTGGTGGCCACGAGGCGGCAGGGCCGCACGGCGCCGCTGAGGCGCTGCATGTTGAGGAGCAGCGTGCCATCGACCCGCTGCGCGGCCTGGCACAGGCTGGAGCCGGGCCGGGTGGGGCTGCCGGCCCTCCACGTGTGGCCGTGGTCGTCGCTGAAGAGCACATGCGAGGCGTAGGGCGGCTTGGCGTATTGGGCGTCGGAGTGATGGCACGGCACGACGAGGCGGCCGTCGCGAAGTTGGATGCCGATGCCAGGCCCCGTGGCGAGCCCCCGCCAGGAGGGGCGCCGCGCGGTGGCCGTGATGTCGCGTGGCGTGGCCCACGTGCGGCCCCCGTCGGTGCTGTGGGTGGCGAAGACCCCGGTGGCGGCCTTGGTGTCGTCGGCGCGGTGCCAGCCCATGAGCAGCCACACGGTGCTTGTCTGGCGGTCGATCACGGGGCAGGGATGGTGGCAGGAGCTGGCGCCGTCGTTCCACACCACTTGGGGCTTGCTCCAGGTGGCGCCGCCGTCGGCGGACCGCTTGAGCACGATGTGGGTGGCGGCGGCATCGGCGGCCTTGCGCGCGGAGCAGAAGGCCAGCAGGTCGCCCCCTGGGCTCACGGCCACGGCCGGGGCGCGATAGGTGGCGTAGCCGTCCTGGCCGTCGACGAACACGTCGGCGCGCCGCGGGGCCTCGTCGGTGGGGGCGTCGCTGAGCGCGGCCTGTGGCGCCTTCACGAGGCCGGGCTCGAGGCGGGCCAGGCGCTGGAGAAAGAAGGCCACGCCGGGCGAGTCACCTGCCGCGGCGAGGGCCTTGGCAGCCGCGGGGAGCCCCTCGCGGTCGGCCAGGCGCACGATGCCTTCGAGGAGCCGGCTGTGGGCGTCGCTGCCGAGGGTGGCGTAGGCGAGGGCCTGCTTGGCCGTGAGCTTGTGCAGGTGTCGGCGCTCGACTTTCTGGCCCGTGCGTAGGGTGACGACGCCGTCTTTG
>JADHXT010000176.1 GCA_016782825.1 Candidatus Brocadiia bacterium
GCCCCGACCACTTTACCCGCAGGTCGTCCGCGGCGCGCAGGACGACCCACGTGACGCACGGGCCCGCGTCGAACGAGAAGAATGCCTGGTGCTGCACCACCGGTCCGCGGCGGAACCAGCCGGCCGTGCTGAATCCGTCGTCGGAGCGCTGGAACGTGTAGGCCGTGTGCGCTTCCGATGGCTGCTTCGCGCGTTCCAATCCCCCGGCGAGGCCCGTGGCCAGCAGTGCACAGAGCGCCACGCCGAGGGACGCTTGCGCTCCGAGCGCCCACCTCTGCCGCCGCCACGCCGGCCGGGCCAGCAGCACGGCCGCCACCGCGCATGCCACGCACAGCCCCACGGCCCAGGCCGGAGCGCCCGTGAGGCGCCGCAACAGCATGCGCGTGCGGCTCGGCGTCGTCTCGGCATCCAGGTCGCCTGTGAGCGAGTGGCGGTCGCAGTAGACGAGTGGAGCCGCCGCCTCGGCGCTCTGGCGCTGCGGTACGACGAAGCCGCAGGGGTTCTCGGTGCCGGGAGCGTCGGTGCTCGAGCCCCAGGAGAAGGAGGCCCACTTGTCCCGCGTGCGGTGCACCACGCCGCGCTGGCGTTCGTAGTGTCGCGTGCCTTCGAGAGCCTGCAACGCATCGGCGAGGGCCATGGGCTCGGCGGCTGGCGCGTGATGGCGGTGCATGAGGTAGGCCAGGGCGGCCTTGGCCCAGGACCCGCGGTGGTAGTCGTATTGCCCCACGGCGCGGGTGTGGCGCTGGAGCAGTGCGGCGGCCTGGTGTTCCAGTGCGGCGGCCACGGGGTCTTTCTTCACGGTGGCGCCGTAGCAGAAGGCCAGCAGGCCGGCGCCGTAGTAGGAGTCGTATTCCGCGCCGTGGGGATGGGCGAAGGCGCCTTCGGCCAGGCAGAGCGTCTTGAGCCACTCGCACGCGCCATCGAAGCCGTTGCCCGGGTAGGTGTAGGTGGCGGGCACGGGGGCGCCGGTGGAGCGGGCAAGGAGTTCCACGTAACATCGGCCCTCGAAGAGCAGGTCGCCGCCGTACCACACGCTGGCGCGCTGGTGGTGGTCGCTGGAGTAGTCGGGGTAGAGGTTCCAGCCTTCGGCCCACTCGGCCACGGGCTTGCCCTCGGCGACGGCGGCTCGGGCGCGATCGTGTTCGGTGCTCACCATGTCGATGCCCGCGGCCTCGAAGAGGCCGCGTGTGTCCGCGTCCAGGTGGTCCCATAGCACGGCCACGGCCACGGTGAGGTAGCCGAGGATGTCGGCGCGAAACCCGAGCGGCCTGCGCCAGTGCGCGCCGTCGAGCAGTCGCTCGTCGGTGTCGGGCAGATAGGGGTGGGGCGTCGGCACGTAGGCGCTCGTGAGGCAGCACCAGCGGATGGCCTTGATCGCCCGGCCGAGCAGGGCGGCACGCGGCACGCGCTGCTGCCCGAAGGCGTCCTTGTCTGTCTCGGTGAGCAGCACGGCGTAGGCGAGGGCCACCATGCCGTTCCCGGGGATGGTGACGAGGCCGCCGTAGCCGTCCCTCCCCCAGTTGTCGTACTGGGTGAAGTCGAAGAAGCCGGCATTGGGCATGCTGGGCACGTCGCGCCAGAGCGGGGCGAAGGCGTCGACGGCGTGCTCGCACACGGCGAGGTAGCGTTCGCACAGCTCGCGTTCGGGTCCCGCGAAGGGCGCCCTGGCCCCGGCCGACGCAGGGGCCGCGGCCAGCAGCGCCAGCCACAGTCCCACGGCCACCGTGCCTGCCCGACAGCCGTGCGCGAAGCTTCCGTCCATGTACGTCCCTCCATCCCTGAGGCGCACGAGGTTCGCCCCGGCCTCAGCGAATCAGGCGGGCGTTGGCCCAATCCAAGTGATCGCAGATGTCGAATCCCGCCCCGAAGTCGGCCACGAGCACAAGCTGGCGGGCCTGGGTCACGTCCACCTGCACCCGCAGCGGCGCATCGCGGCCCGTGATGCCCTTGCGCTCGAATCGCACCTTGCCATCCACCAGCACCTGTACGTCCACGCTGCCCTTGTCGCCCACTTCGTCGTCGATGCCCACGTCGGCGAGCAAGCGGCGGAAGCCGCCGTCGAGCGCGTAGGTCAGCTCGCAGCGGGTGTGGGTGCCGAGGCCCTTGCGATAGCTCTTGCCGCCGAGGCGCAGCGGGTTGCCGTCCACGCTGCGGTCGCGGCGGTGGCGCCACACGATGTCGAAGAAGGGGGTCTCCTTGACGGAGGCCGGCTCGAGGTCGGACAGATAGGTGAGGCGGCCCCCGCGAAACTCGATCCGCAGGATATCCTCGGCGGCGATGGCGAGCTTCGGGCCGAAAAGCGTCTCGAGCGCCACCTTGCCATCCGCCATGCCCGTCAGGCGACCGCTCACCACGCTGCCATCGTCGGTGTGGACAATGGCCACCACGCCCTTGGGTGCCTCGGTGGCCGCAGAAGCGTCGCGGGCAAAGGCGATGGCGCGCACGCGGTCGAAAGGCACGTCCACCTTGCCCAACCCGGCCGCGCGGAAAACCACCTTGCCTTCCTCGATGGCCTCCACGGTGCCTTCCACCACCTCGTCGCTCTGCAGGAAGAGCCGGTCGGTCTTGCTGCTGGCTTCCGCCGCCGACGCCTTGCGGTGGGTGCCGGGGAGCTCGATGCGCGCGATCGCGCCCAGGGGACAGGCCACCGTGCCGAGCGCCGCGCCCTGCACGTTCACCGCGCGGGCGCCGCCGCCCAGGATGGTTCCGCGCACGATGCTGCCATCGCGGAGGCTCAGCATGGCGGCTGCGGCGCGCACCGCCGGCTCGGCGTCGCGCAGGCGCAACTCCAGCAGGTCGCTGCACGGGATCGTGCGGGGCTTGCCATCCACGCTCAGTTGCACGGCGGGGGTGGGAAGGAGGCCGAGCAGCTCGCCGCGGATCGTCGCCTCTTCGGCCGTCACGACGGTGGCGAGGGTGCCCGCACGGCCGACGGTGGCCAGCACCAGGGCGAGGAGGCCCATGGACGCGCGCATTCGTCCGTCCTTGTGAAAGGGGCAGGGGAGTGGGCTCACGGTGTGTCGGCCTTCTTGGCAGGCGGTGCGGTGGCCTTCTTGGCAGGCGGTGCGGCGGCGTCCTTGGGCGCGAAGAAGCGATACTCGGGCACGCGTTTCGGCTCGATCGCCTCGACCCGCCGCGCGATCTCGAGGATGGCGGCCTGGAGCTGATTGTCTTCCTCCACGTCGCACACGAACTCCTCGCCCCGGTCGTCGGCCACGAGCAGCCGCAGCCACGCACGCAGCAGGCGCCGCGCCTTGTCGCGCCCGAGCTCGCCTGCCATACCCTTGTGCCACCCCTCGAAGTCCGGGTAGCGCGACGGGTCGAGCGCGTCGAACTCGGAGAGCTTGGCAAGCAGCTCCTTGTGCTGGGCGAAGCGGGTGGCCGAGTAGCGGTAGAAGGCGCCGTTCTCGCGGAGCTTCTCGAACTCGTCGCGGGTGAACGTGCCCTCGAACTTCACCTTCACGTCGGGCTCCACGCCCTTGCCGTGGATGCTGCGCCCACTGGGCAGGTAATACTTGGCCACCGTGAGCTTGAGGCCCGACCGCCCGGCCGTGGCGTGCAGCGGGAAGAGCTTCTGCACGCTGCCCTTGCCAAAGGTGGTGGTGCCCACGAGAATGGCACGGTGGTGCTCCTGGAGCGCGCCGGCCACGATCTCGCTGGCGCTGGCGCTGTGGCCGTTGATGAGCACCACCACGGGATAGTCGGGGTGCGTGGTTGGGTCCTTGGTGCGGTATTCCTCGCGCTTGGCGATCTTGGGGTTGCGGCCCTCGGTGTAGACGATGAGCTTGTTGTCCTTGAGGAGCTTGTCGGCGATCTCCACGGAGATGTTGAGCTGGCCGCCGGGGTTGTTGCGCAGGTCGAAGATGAGGGCGCGCATGCCTTCCTTCTCGAGGGCGCGCAGCGCCTCCTCCAGCTCGGCGGCGCTCTTCTGCCCGAAGTTGGCGAGCCGCACGTAGCCGATCTTCGCCGGCAGCATCGCGCGGCGTACGCTCGGCAGCTCGATATCGGCGCGCTCCACCTTCACCTGGCGCCGCTCCTTGGAGCCGGGCCGGGTGACCGTGAGTTCCACGGGAGTGCCCGGCCGGCCCCGCAGCGTGTCCACGATGGCCTTGAGCTTGGCCTGTGCGTCCTCGGCCTTCTCGATGGCCGTCGCCTGGCCGTCCACCGCCACGATGCGGTCGAAGGAGCGAAGGCCCGCCTGGTAGGCCGGGCCGCTGTAGTTGGGCCGGGCGATGGTGAACACCGGCACGTCGCCCGTGTCGAAGTGCTTGGTGAACTGCACCACGGCGCCGATGCCGCCGTAGCGGCCGCTGAGGGACTCGCGGAATCTCTTCCAGTCGTCCTCGTCGAAGTAGGCGGTGTGGCGGTCGGGCTGGCGCTCGGTGTCGTCGTTGGCTCGCACGGCCGCCGCCATGCCCTTGGCCGCAGAATTGACCAGCTGGGTCGTGGACAGGGGCACCTCCACGTGGAAGCGCTGCATGAGCGTGCGCACTTCGTTCAGCAGGCGGTCGTTGAGCCCCTGGCGCTCGCGGCCCTGGGGGCGGATGAGCAGGGTGCGGAGGGTGTTCACCTGGAGCAACGCGCGGGCCAGGCGGCCGCGGTTCGAGGGCTCGTCCTGGAGTTCCTTCAGGATGGCGTCCACCGGCGGCGCGAAGTCGTCGATTTCGGCCAGCGCCAGCGCGCAGGCCCGCCGGGTGTCGGGGTCGGTGGCGGCGCCCAGGAGCTTGCGCAGCGTGGCGTTGGCTTTCTGCACGCTCTCGAGGGTCGAGGCGGAAAGGCCGAGGGACCGCGCGACCGCGCGCCGCACGTCGGGCAGCAGGCTCTGGTCGTCCACGAGGCGCATCAGGGCGTCTTCGGTGACCTGGAGGTCGTTGGCCGGCGGCTCGCCGAGAAGCTGAGCCGCCAGGGCGGCGTAGTCGCGGGCCTCCTTCGAGCGGATGAGCGCCACGAGAGGGCCCACGGCATCGGCGGCGTGTCCGAGGGAGCACAGGGCTTTCGCCAGGACAAGCTGCTGCGCGGGCAGAGCCTTAGGTAGCCGCCCCTTGATGGCTGCGACGGCTGGAGCGCCAAGCTGGTGAAGCTGGCGGTGAGCGGTCCAGATCTCGCTCGCCGTAGGCTGCCGCAGCTTGGCGACGATCGCGCCCACCTGCTGGTCCACGGGCGGGCCGGCGGCAAGGCAGGCCGACGGCACGGAGCCCACCACCACAAGAGCCGCCAGAGCACAGATAAGGACAGAGGAACGTCGGGTCAAGCGAAGTCTCCTTGCGGGTTGGCGGACGGGCCTCGACGGCCCCCCGCGCAGCATAGCGCCAAGAGGGTGGGAAGTCAACGCAGCCGAACACCGGGGTGGAACCGTGCCTCCCCAGGCGAGCCCGTCACATCCAGAGGCCACACGCTTCTGCCGCACAGCCACTTCTGCCTCCTGCGTGTCACAGGCGCAGTTCCGGTTCACGCCACACATCGCAGCAGCGCTTGACACGTGCCGCGTGGCGCGGTATCCATAGAAGCGGCACCGCGCTTCTTGAGCAACGGTCACCGTTCTTCCGCGTGGACGCGCAGGTCGCCCAGGAGTGATGCCATCCGTACCTTGAGAGGAGGCCGCTGATGCGTGCCAACAGAAACACCTGGATTCTCGTCGTCTCGCTCCTGATGGCCGCGGGGTCGGCCCAGGCCGTGGAGCCAAATCAAGGGACGGTGCCCGACCACGGCACGACGCCCGGGGCGGCCGTCGGCTTCGATGGGCAACTGGTCCGCAACCTGATGGTCTTCCCGGCCGGCGACTACGAGATGGTGCGCTCCGTGCGCAACCAGACCACCCAGCTCGTCAACCGGCAGCAAACACAGGCCTCCGACACCACGGAGACCTTTCATTTCGACATGAAGTACACGCCGCCGAGCGAAGGCCCCGGCGCCGTGCCCGGGCGCATGGCCGTGGTGGTGCGCCGCATCCAGGTGAAGCTCGGGGATGGCGGGGAGATGTCCTACGACAGCGCCGCCAGCCCCGCGGGCCAGAGCCCCACGCTCGCCAAACTGTTCGGCCATCTCATCGGCGCCAAGACAGCAGCGGGCTTCCAGGGCAAGGGCGCGCTCGTGAGGCCCTTCATGGGGCTGGACGCCCAGTGGGCAAACTCCGGCCCGTCGGGCGCCGCCGGGCGCTGGGGCGACATTATGCTCAACGAGATGCTCAACGCCGGCGCCGAGTACGTCAACCTGCCGCCCTTCATGCTGAGGCCCACCGACGTCACGTCCCAGCGCCTCGGCGCCGCCACCGCTGAGACCGGCACCGGCAGCAGAATCCAGTTGGGCGGCACCTGGAAGGTCACGAAGCAAAGGCCCGGCCTCCGGCACAAGTTCGTGGATGTCGAGCACGCGTGCCGGGTCGGCGGCATTGAGGCCGGCCAGCCAGTCATCACTGTCACCTGGAAGATCAACGCGATGAAGCCGGAGATCGAAGGCGCCAGGATGACCACGTATGGCGTGGACGAGAAGGGCTCGGCCGAGGTCACCGTCTCTTCGCTCGGCGGTATCGTCACGAAGTTCACCCGCGTCGTCAAGCGCACCGACCAACAGGCCACGCGCGCTCCCGACGGCCGCATCACCCAACAGACCACCACGACGACGAGAACCGCGTCCTTCTCCATCCGCAAGAAGGACACCCCGCCAGCCCCCTCGGCGCCCAAGGACGTCGCCAAGGCGATCCTGACCGCCTACAAGGCCAAGGACTTCCGCGAGCTCATGAAGTTCTGCGCCGAAGCCAATCTGCCCATGATCGAGGCCATTGCCCAGCAGGGCGTCAAGCACCCCCGCTACGGCTCGCTCTTCAAAGGGTGGCGCTGGACAGCCGTCGAGGCCTGGGACGGCAAGCTCGGCGAAGTGCGATACCCCTCCGCCACCAAGGCGTGGGCCCTCTTCTACGAGACCCCCCGCCGCGGCGCCCTCTTCGTCGTCGTGCTCGTGCGCGAACAAGGCAACTGGCGCTTCGAGGACATCCACAGCCCCGGCAAGACGCAATTCCACGAGGCCGCCAAGACACCCTGAACCACAACCACTTCTGCCTCCTAAGTGCTCTGGCCCGCAAGTTCGGTGACGTATTTCATGCGACCGCGGCTTCGGGTTCCCGGGGCGCGGAGAGCTTGTCCAGCAGCCGGGAGAGGTCGTGGCGCGTGAACTTCCACGCGAAGGGCTTGGCGATGGCCTGGT
>JADHXT010000177.1 GCA_016782825.1 Candidatus Brocadiia bacterium
CAATGCCCGGGCAGGCAGCAAGAAGGAGGCATGACCATGTCCTTGAGCACGCGGAAGCTGATCGTCATCACTACAGTGGCCGCCGTTTTCCTGGCTGCCAACATCTGGATCGTGGCCAACTGGCTCGAGGAGAAGGGGGTGATCGGCTTTGCCGAGCACATCAAGGGAGAATACCTGACAGGCACAGCCATCACCATCATCGTGGTGCTGCTCATCCTGCTGGTGAAGCCGGGCGCCGAACGGGCAGGAGTGCTGCGGCGATGCCCGGTCTGCGATCACGTCCTGTTCGGCCGCGGGAAGCACTGCGGGGAGTGTGGGAGTAGGGTGTGAGATGACATGGAGTTGCCGGGCGCCGGCCTCCCCTTGCACCAGTAAGGTGTTGAGAGCAGTGCCCCGAGCCCGACGCGGCTCGGTACTTCGGTATGGAGCGCGCGACCAGTCCTACTGGAGGGCGAGAGTCTCAGTCTGGCCCGCCCGAGAGACGAATCTGGCGACGCTGCTCCTGCCTCTGAGAAGCCAGTCAGGCTGTAGCTGGATTCCAAGGCACCAGTGCCGGCCTGCATCTCGATTCTCTCTTTTCCCACTGGTCGGCCTCACATCACGCGATCTCAGGCGCAGCCCCAGCCTGGAGGTGATCCGGCAGGGGCTGAATGAGGACTACGTTCGGCTAGGTGGTGACCGTGGGTAGGTCATCGAGACGAAGACGAGCAGTTTCACGCAATGATTACGGTGCGGCGTGGCTCACTGACGCGAATCCGCTCCCATCCTGCACCACGTCCACACATCGCCCGGTCGAGGAGCGTGAGAGGATGCGAGAGCGCATCAAGTCACACTTCGGCGAAGCGATAGTCCATCACCATTCCGACCAGCAGCGTATCGCGGGCCTTCTGGCTCTACTGCGGATGGCGGCGCCCTGTGGGGTCCTTGCCGTGCGCGCACAGATCCCCACTGCCTCCGCCTGTCCTCGCATCTGGCAGCGCCCCTGCGACCACCAGACACGTTCGCGCGGGCCTGCGTGCGCGGGTGTTGGGTCAGCGCGGGCCAAGCTCGCGAACGCGAACACGTCATCGGATGTCCGTTCATAGAGGCCGTACGGTTCCGCATGCAGGCTGAGCAGGGAGGCCGTCCGTCGCACCGTGCTCAGGTCCCCACGGACAGGCCTACCGCGGTCGCTCGGCCAATCGCGCGGGTCAGAGCGGCCAGCTTGATATGTCCACAGGGACTCCGCTACAATGCCCGCGCCTCCCGCGTTACAGGGCGCGGAGAGTCTCACGTGGCCTGGGCGCGTCGATTCCGTCGTCGCCTGGGCTGCGTCACGCCGGTGGCTTGGCGGGCAGCGCGGAGGAATCGCCTGTGGACGACTGGGATCTGGTCAGAGCGTCGGCCGACGGCGACCGGCTCGCCTGGGAGCGGCTCCAGGCGAAGTACGAGCGGCTCCTCTACTACGTCGTTGCGCATTCCTCCTGGCTTCCCTACAGGGACAAGTCGGCCGAGGACGCCGTCCAGGAGACCTGGTGTGTGCTATATGGAAAGCACAAAGGCGGCACACTGGACACATCTAAGAGATTCTCGCGTGTTCTCTCCCGGATTTGCGAGAACATCTGCGCGCGATTCGGGAGAGAGGCGAGACGCTCCGGCCATAGCGTGGGCCATCGGGAGGATGGTTCCATCATCGAGCAGGAGGCGACCGGTGCATCTCCGGACGAGGAAGCGGCGCGGCTCGAGATCCTGTGCGCGACCAGTGCGTGCCTGGAGGAGCTCCCCGAGGAGGACAAGCAGTTCTACAGGCTCCGCTACGTCGAGGGACGTACACTCAAGGAGGTGGCCGCAGCGCTCGGCTGCGGCGTCAGGAACATCCATCAGCGGCGCATCCCCCGCTTGGGGAGGAAGCTGCGGCGGTGTCTCAACCGCAGAGGATACCGGAATTCAGAGATCGACGAGCTTTTCCGTTCTCCCTCGGACGACGAGGCGCCGGATGTAAGTGAGGGCACATGATGGACATGAACGAACTGCTCAAACAGATGGGCGCCTTTGATCGCGCCATCAGGGAGATCGCGCCGGAACGTCTGGAGGGCAAACCCGAACGAGGGGCGGCGTGCCTCGAAGCCTCGCGAATCCTCATCCAGAAGTTCAATCGTCCCAAGGAGCTAGAAGAGTGGTGGGGGACGCATGGTCGCTTCTGCCCCCTCTGCGCAAAAGCAAAAGCCATGGCCGAACGCCATGTGGCCCTGGCCCAGGGTGGGGATGCTGAGAGCGAGGTGGTCGCGCTCAGAGCGCGGATGGATGCAGCGGGGCCCGTGGAGCTGCCGTACGCGGCCGCCAGCGACGCGAGGGTGTTCTCCCGGCACGAGGAAATGCCGTGGATCCAGTACCATCGGATCCCGGGCGGGGATGCGGCCGGCCTGAGTGCTATCTGGGCGGTCACGTGGGAGAACATGCTGTTCCTGCTCCTTGTGGGGGAGGAAAGCGCACTCACGCGCTGGCGCCAGGGCGCGCTGGTCAGGGACGCGCTGGACGAAGAGCTCGGCCTGTTCAGGCCCGTCGCGGGGCGGATAGCAGACATCATCGCCCCCGGCGGGACGGTTGAGGGAGAGCGCGCCGCCTGTCTGATCTGCGACATCTCCGTAGCGGGGCTGCACACCACCGTCTTCGTGCTGGAGCAGCTCAGGAAGCAGGCCTTGCAGCTGCTCCCTCTTGAGGAGGAAGCGGCCGGAGCGCAGACCCTGATCGGCGAGCTAGTGCTCTCCAACTACCCCTCCGATTTCCTGGCGCAGCTTCCCGAGCATGTGGAGGCGGGGGCCGATTCGCTGACCCTCAACGCTTACCTGCGCCTGCTCCTGCGCAGGTCGTGTGTTCCCCCTGAGGCATGCGCCCGCCTTATTGCTCTCGAGTGGCTTGCGGAGGACGTCAGAGCCTCCCTTCGGCAACTCATGGGATGACGAGCATGAGTCGCCTGCCCGAGAGCTTGGCCCTGCCGATCCTCTTCGCCAAGCCGGGCCGCGGCGAAGTCGCAGTTTTGTCGCTGTCGGTGGTGACGAAGGGCGCGGGGGGCCTGCCTGCGAGCATCCAGGGCCCCCTCGGCTTCCTCGACGGAGCCCTGGAACCGAGGAACGTGGGCCTCCTGGCCAGCCTGCTTCCGAGGCTCGCCGGTCCGGACTGCTACAGTGCGACCTACGAGATGCCGCCCAAGGGCGTCGGCCAGTTGGCGGACGCTTCGCTTGAGGGAAGCTCGCATCTTCTGTCCGTCATCCTGGCCATGTACGCTTTGGGAGCCGACGCGGTGGTCCGCGGCGAGCCCACCTTTCAAAGTAAGCTGGAGGGCTGGACGGCCAGCACGTTCCCCAACAAGCAGGGCAAGCTCAAGTCGGTCGAGCTGCTTCGTGAGAAGCTGGCCGCCGTGTTCCGCAGGAATCCGGCTCTGGGGAAGAAGGGCTGCCCGCCGATCTCGAACGTGATCCTGGCCAAGGACGACCGCCCACACATTGCGGCGCTGCTCGGCACGCCGGCGGAGGATCTCGCCCAGGCGGCCACGCTGTCGAAGACGCAGCTCCTGGATGCGGGCCTGCCGGATGCTGCGGTTGGCCGGGCGGACTCCGCCCCGGTCACGCTCCACTTCGTCGTGGACTTCGGCAGCGCGCTCGAGCTCATCTTCGGGGCGGAGCTGCTCGCCACGTACCGGCGCGCGCTGAGGCGCCACAGGCTCTTCCGGAGCAAGGCTCTCTGGGGCGGGGTCCTGTTCCTGGCCGCGGCTCTGGCGTACCTGCTCTACCCTCGCGCGCTGCCCGAGGACGTCAAGATCGAGCAGGACACGTGCCTGCAGGTGTACGACCGGGACGGCGGCCGGCTCTGGCGCAGGGACATGGGCGTGCCGGTCATCCTGGCGAAGCTCATGAGGGACCGGCACGGCGAGGCGCGGGTAGTGGCCAGCCTGCGCCCCAAGGGTCAGGATGCCGGGTGCCTCCTGATCTTCGACAGACGGGGGGAGCGGATCGCGCGTTTCGACCCCGGGCAGATGCAGCCGTACAGGCCGGATTGGCCACACAAGCGGATCATCAAGAGGGTGGTCATCGCCGATCTGCTGCCGGAGCCCGGCCAGGAGATCGTCGCCGTGGGCAACGCGAACTGGTTCCCGTCGCGGGTCTGCATCCTGAGCGAGGACGGTGAGCTGCTGCGCGAGTACTGGCATCCCGGTACGGTTGACGGCATTCTGCATCTTGCGGGGACGAGTCGCCTCGTCCTCTGGGGGCCGAACAACAACCTGTCGCTCGCGACGGAGGTCGAGGCCGACGCGAGCCCGTACTTCTTTGCCATCTACTGCCTCGACGCGAGGGCTCCCTCGGGGCAGCTGCCGCCTTATGCGGCCCATGACGTGCCCAAGCAGGCGCCGGTGTGGTACAAAGCCTTGAGCCCGAAGGGGCGCTCGATACTGGAGGTGTCGATTCGGAATCATGGCGCTGGGAAGCTCGCCGAGTTGGAGGTCGTCTCCGAGCGGGGATGGACCCTTTACCTGAACGCCAGCGGAGCGGTGCTTCGGACTGCGGAGCAAGACAAGCATCGGGACCCTGTCAGCGAGCTCATCGACGTCGTTCCCGTCCAGTAACGGGGTTGATCCCGCAGTCGCGTTCCCCTGGGCACGCGGCACGCAGGTGCGCTCACCCGCAACTCACTGCGCGCTGATGGGCCGCGGCCCATGTGGTTTCACACGCGCTCGCTGAATGCCTCCCCTCAGAAAAAAGAGTTCTACATGGCGGCCACTCCTGGGCGTTTGAGATTGCCCTACGAGACAGTCGGCCGCCGCAATGCTGAGGGAGCATCCGATGAGAGACGGCAGCAGCAAGAGGGGCTCGAAGCGTGAGATGATCATCCACGAATCCGAACTGCGGGCCATCGCGGGGCTCGCCGCGCAGTGGGGCGGACTCGAGACGGGCGGCGACATGTACGGGCTTTACACCCGGCAAGGGCGCCCCGTGGTGCAGTTCGTGAGCGGCCCTGGCCCTGGGGCGACCCACGAAACAGCTCACTTCGCGCAGGACCTGCGCTTCTGCGTCCGGATGCATCGGGAGATGGGTTCTCGGTACGGCCTCCAGTGGCTCGGGACGTTCCACTCGCACCACGGGCTGGGACTGAGGAGGCCAAGCGGGGGAGACGTCTCTCAGGTCCGGTCGGTCACCAACAGGAACAACCTGAAGCAGTGGTGCGAGATCATCGCGTCCCACGCGCGCCCGTCGCGGGCGCACTATGCGGTGCCCGCTTTCCTGCCGACACGGGACCCGTCCAACGGGGGCCTCAGCATCAGGATCGATGCCTTCATCTACTCGGATCCGCAGAAGGGAGCATGGCTTCCGGCACGGGTCCGCGTTCTTCCGTCGCCCAGCCCCTTCCGTGGCTCGGCCCGCTCCTCGATGGGGGCCTCTCCAGACGGCGTGGGCGGAGCGGCGCGTTTTCCCATGGAGCGGATAGTGCTCGAAGGGCAGGATGCTGACAGGGTTGCACCAGAGCAGGACGGGGACTTCGGAGCGCTGGCCTCACAGCTGGCGCGGCTTCCGGAGAGGGCGCAGCAAGAGGTCGAGCTTCGCGCAGAGACGGGCTCCCTGCTCATCAAGCTGCCGCTGCCCGGCGGCGACGCGGTCCTTATGGCTCTGAGCAAACGGCCCCCTCACTCCGTCCAGACCGTGTGCATCATCGACGAAGTGACCCTAGACGGTAAGGACGTCACCGCTGGCGCAGTTGGCATGGCCCGCCGCACCTGCCTCTGCGACGCCTATGAGCGTGTCCGGTCCATGGTTCTGGGGAGAGCGGGGCGCCGTACTGTGGAGATCGACCGAAAGGACCCGACCGAGAGAGGGGCGACCTCCGAGGAGTCCCATGCAGGGACCACGAAGGAGGCGGCCGGCCACAACGGCGCGCCAGACGCTGGCAAACAGGAGGAAGCCTCGGTGGAGCGGAAGCCATCCGCCCCGCTCGCACACCGAGACTATCGATCTCCGGCCCAATGCGAGGAGTAGCAGCCATGTGGAACGCCGACCAGCGCCATCGCCTTGCCTTCGAGGAGAAACTCGTCGCGCGGTACATGCCCGACTTCCGTTTCTACGACAGAACGGGCCACACCTACATTGACGGGTGGGCGAGGACTTCCGGCGGCGCTAACCGCTACCGGCTGCGGATCACACTACCCGCCAGGTATCCGTACGCCAAGCCACAGCTCTACGTGATCTCGCCGCGCCCCATGTGGATGCGAGGCGGTCGGCGCACCGTGAACTCATTGGGCACCTCGCATGCTTTCCACTGCAACAACAACGGAGGGGGCCCCGTGCATGTCTGCTATGCAGGCACCTGGGCCGCCTCCATGACGTGCGTCACCGTTCTTCTGCGTGGACTCCTCTGGCTTGAGGCGTATGAGGGGCACCTCCGCACGGGCCGGAACCTCGCCGATTTCTTGTGCTGAGCCCTCCCACGGAGGCATGCACCCTTGTCTACGTCATTGAACCGCGTGGAGCTTCCGCCGGGACCCTGCAGCAGCCCACGAGGGCGGTCGCCGCCCTTCTCTTGACGACCTGGACGGGCAACAACGACCCCTGGCTGGCCTGTCTCGACCCTCTGTTCAGAAGGAGTCTGTGATGTCGACCCGAGAACAAGACCGCGTGCAGCGCACCATGCAAGACACCGCTCGAGGCAATCGCTCGGGCCGGAAGCTGGTGTACCACCCGGGGACGAGAACGATCCGCTCCGTGGACCACACCGATCCCGACGGCGACACGTTGAGACTCGGACCGTCCGACATGGACCATTTCGGGCGGGGAGGCGGCCCGCTGCCCTCAGGTCACAGCGAACGGTCGGGCCCGGACGAGGAAGGCGAGGACGGCGGCCCAAGGCAGGAGAAGTTCGGAGAGGACGATGCCCACTCCAATGGAGGGGCCGGAGCCCCAAGAGATGGCCCGTTGCCATGGAGTGCCGAGAGCGGACGGCAACGGGTCGCGAGAGGTCCAGTGGCGACGGGAAGGGCCCCGTGCTCGGAGCCGCATCCTGCTCCGAGAATCATGTGCTGCGCCGACCTGGGCGACCCCGACGAGCCCGAGTTGGAGATCAGGCTGTCCGACATGCATTTCGACGGCGGAGCCGACGACGTGGTGATCACCATCT
>JADHXT010000178.1 GCA_016782825.1 Candidatus Brocadiia bacterium
GAGGCGTCGATTCCAGTCGCGCTCGGCCTGGGTGAACAGAGGGCCGGCGAGGTAGACGGTGGGGCGGGGCGAGGGGGCGTCTTGCACGAAGTGGCTTCCGGTGGTGTGCGAGTGCCGGGCGGGTGGCCGATGCACACATTATACAGGGCACGGCGTGGGGGACAAGCTGCGTTGCCGCATGTGGATGATACTCGTCGCAGGGGACAGAGGGAGGGACTGGCCCATGCCTTTTGCTTTCGCGTTTTTCGCGGTAGGCTCTTCTCTTTCCTCCGTTCCCCCTGTGTGAGATCCTCCTCCCGCCGCTCGGGGGAAGAAGCGGGAGCTTGGGACCGAGAAAGGACCCGCGCATCAGGGCTTGACAGCCTGCCTGTGCTTGGCGTAGAATAACGCCACTGACAGTGGCCTTCGGCGTGGCCTCGTGCCACATGGGAAGCAGGTGTGATTCCTGCGCGGTGCCGCCGCTGTAACCGGGAACGAACGTCGCATCCTCCGCCACTGGCACGCGCGTCGCACGTGCTGGGAAGGCGCGGCAAGTAGGCCCTTGCCCGGAAGCCAGAAGACCTGCCGAAGGCCCCACGTCCGCCCGTTGTGCGTCTCCGAGCAGAGACGGTGGTGGCCCGCTTCGGCGCCCTTGCCCCCCGTTTCCAGTCTGCTGGAGGCGGGGTTTGTCTTTGCAGGGCGCCGTCGAGTTGGGTCCATGGCCGCCACTGTCTCGTCCCATCGCCAATCGGCCTTCACGCTCGTGGAACTCCTGGTGGTGATCGCCGTCATCAGCAGTCTGATGACGATGGTGACCCCGGTCATGTCCCGTGCCCGCGCGGGTGCGCGCCAGGTGAAGTGCTCGGGCAACCTGCGTCAGCTCGGGCCCGCGTGGCAGCTCTATGCCGACGACTACCGCGGGCTGTGCATGCCGCAGGTGTGGTTCACCGTCAGCCCCTACATCTACTGGTGGGGCGAGTACACCGACCCGCCCAACTACGCCGAAGGCCTGCTCTACCCCTACCTCGGCGGCGATGAGCGGCAGGCCGACTTCGATCCCAATCGCGACAACGTGTTCGAGTGCCCCGAGCAGTCGTGGGGCACCTACGTGCCACAGGGAGCCGGCCGCCACCCGACCACCACCTACGGCTACAACGGCCTGTACCTGTGCCCGCCGCACAGCGGCTGGGACTTCGCGATGGCCGGAGCCAACGCCCACTGGAAGGCGATCGACGAGATCGAGAGCCCGTCGCAGGTGTTCGTGTTCGCCGACACGCTGCTGGACTTCGGCTCTTTCCACAAGAACAACTGCCTGCTCGACGGGCCGCAGACGCCCGTGGGCGGCGGCAACTGGATGGACAACAGCAAGCCGACGTTGTGCTTCCGCCATCGGGGCCGAGCGTGCGTGTTCTTCGCCGACAGCCATCTGGAAGTGCTGTCGAAAGACCACGCCACGCTCACATCGCCGGCACTGAACATCGGCTACGTGGGCGCGAACAACGCACCGCACTACGTTCCCGACTGGCAGAAGTGGTAGCACAGGAACGGCGCGTCATGAGTCTGAGCGGTACGCAACAGATCGTCGGAGTGGTGGTGCTCGCCGTGGCTGCGGCGGGGCTTGCCACAATGTCGGTGCGGAGCTACGTGCGCGACGGCCAGCGCGACCTGCGGCAGCGCCCGGTGGAAGAAGGCACGCTGCAAGCCATCGAGACGGTCACTCGCGAGCTGCTGGCCGTCGAGCCCTCGGCACTGCCCGCGCACCTGCGGCAGACCCTGAGCCCCAACGCCCGGCCCGAGTCGGCCGCCGCGCTGGAAGCCGCGCTCGAGCAACTGCGCGAGGCCGCCTCGTGGAACCTGGCCGCGGCCGATGGCTACGGCCCGAGCCTGATCAAAGCGATCTACGACCTGACCGACGCCAGCGGCGGCACCCGCCGCATGGCGCTCATGTTCGAAACGAAAGGCGATGGCGTCGTGCTGCTCGACGTGTCGCTCTAACGGTTGGCAACCTTTGTCGAGGACTTCTTGGAATGCGTGCTCTGTCAACGCTTGGACTGGCCGTGATGTTGGCGTGCCTCTGCGTGTCGCCTGTGGGAGCCGTGCCGTACACGGCGCTGAACGGCGAGACCTACGAGCTGGACTACTGGGCCGGAAGCGGCGCCAACGAGGCCGTGATCGTGGTGGACTTCAACCAGGGCCCCAGCGACGTCTACGCCTTCGGCTATCGCTGGGACGGCGTGGCCGATGGCGGCAAGGCCCTCACCGCCATCGTGGCCGAGGGCGCGCTCGACGCCGGTCTCGTTGTCTACAACTGGCCGCTTCCGACTGATGAGAAGCTTTTCGTCACCTCCTTCACCTACGCCGGCGTGACCCTCGACAACACGGTCACCTCCCCCTTCTCGCCTTCCTGGGCGTATTGGGTGGACGATGTGGCGGGCCCTGGCGAACTGGTGGAGTGGGCCTACTCGGCCGTCGGCATGAGCGACCACGTGCTCCAGCACGGCGGTGCCGAGGGGTTTGTCTATTCGTACGACCTCTACCCCAACATCGTCACCTCCCCACGGCAGCCCCCCGCGGCAGGGCAGGGCGAGATACCCGAGCCCACGTGCCTGATGCTGCTGGCGGCCGGCGTGGCTGGGCTGGTGGCACGCCGCCGTCGCCGACGCTAGCCCGCATGGGGAGGCTCACCGGGCGCCCTTGGGCCACTCGATGTCCATGCCGCCGATCTTCGGCGTCAGGACCATGGTCATGGTGGAGGAGCGGCGGTCGCGGCCCACGCCGAACAGCGCGGCGCTCACATCGTCCTTGCCTGTGGTGAGGCCGCCGATGACAATGGACTGCCCGTCGCGCACGACCGCCGTAGTGGACAGTTCGGTGACGTCGATGGCGCCGCGGCGGCTTCGCGTGGTGAACCGCGGCCACACGGTCACCTGCACCATGCCGCCGGGCAGGATGGTGGGCCGCACCACCAGCGAGCGCCCGATCATCGCCCGTTCGATAAGCACATGGTAGCCGTGGGGGCCCCAGTAGCCGAGGCGCTGCACGAAGGTGTCGGTGCCCATCACGATTTGCCCCTCGGTGCCGCTGAGGCAGGTGATGAACATCCGCTCGGAGGTGGACGAGCGGCTGCGGCGGTGGCTGGCCTGGAGTTGTGCTCGGAAGTTGTCGCCGGCCACGCCCACGCGGATGCCGTTGCGTCGGGCGGCAGGGGAGCCGCCGCGCACGCCCACACCGTCGTTGGCATAGCGGAAGGCCAGATTGGCCTCGGTGGCGGTGCGGCTGTCGGCACCGAGCTTCTCGATGACGATGGCCACGTTGTTCGGCGAGCGGCCGGGCATGGTGGGCGTGGCGCCGAAGATCCGCACGTCGTCCTTGGCCGCACGGCCGCCCACCCGTGCGGGTGCCACACGGATGTCGCCCTGGTTCGTGGCGGAGCGGGCCGTCGAACGCGGCGGGGTCGAGCGGGGCGGAGGCGTGGTGCTCGAGCCGCTGCTGTGGAAGAGGTTGGGGTCGGGGCAGCCTGCGGCCAGGAGGCCCAGGAGGACAGGGAGAAGAGAAGCGATCGAACGGTTCATGGCAGTCCCCTTCCACGAATGCCCGGCGCGAATTGGTTCTCCACCCTCATTGTCGCACATGGGCCGGCGCAAGAAAAGGGTGAGCAGGTGGAGTCTTGGCGGCCCTACGGCTTTGCCGGGCCGAGAGCGTCGAGCACGTGCTGGTCGGTGAACTTCTCGGCGTAGCCGCGCCACAGGAGCTTGCCATCGCGGCCCACGAGCCACACGGTGGGGAGGAACTCGACGCCATAGGCGTCGTGGGTGGCCCCCTTGCTGTCGATGGCCAGCAGGTAGGCGATCTTGTGGTTCTCGGCGAACTTCTCGACGCGAGCCCGCGTGTCCTCCGTCACGCCCACGACCAGCAGTCCCCGCGCGTTGTGCTTCTGATACAGGGCAGCGAGACGGGGCATGAGTGCCCGGCTGGGGCCGTTGACCACGCTCCAGAAGTGGACCAGCACCACGTTGCCCTTCTGGGCACACACGTCCACGGGGGCGCCGTTCACCCAGTGGGCCACGGTGAGTGGGGGCAGGGGGGCCTGTGCGGGCTTGTCGGGCGATGCTTTCTGGGCGGCCTGTGCCACTCCGGGGAGGAGGGAAAGCAGCAGGCCGAGGGCGAGGACGTGGGGGTGGTGCAGGGGCTTCATGTGCGGCCGGTGGCTCCTGGGTGTGGGGTTCGATGCCCATTCTATCGCGCCTGGCGCGTCTGTCAAGGTCGTTGGCTGCGGGGCGTCGGCGTTTGACGCGCGGCATCCTGCCTGATACCATGATCGCGTCAGGATCACCTTTGCCATTGGAGCGTACCTTGCGCTGGCCTTTCGCACGATACGGGACGGGAGTGCTGGTGGCGTGCAGCCTGATCATGGCTGGGGCCACGGCGCTGGCCGTGTGGCTGTTGCCGTGGGCCGCTCCCATTCCGGCGCTGCTGCTGGTGTTCGTGCTGTGGTTTTTCCGTGACCCCGAGCGGGTGGCGCCGGAGGGCGAGCGGAAGCTGCTGTCGCCCGCCGATGGCACGGTGGCCGACGTGGAGACGGTCCGCGAGGACCGCTTCCTGGGCGGCGAGGCCCTGCGGGTGGGCGTTTTCATGTCGGTGTTCAACGTGCATGTGAACCGTGCGCCCGTGTCGGGCACGGTGGCCTATCGCGACTACTGCCCCGGCAAGTTTCTCAACGCCATGGCCGCCGAGGCCAGCCGGGCCAACGAGTGCTCGTTTGTGGGCCTGGAGATGCTGGACGGCACGCGGGTGCTGGTGCGGCAGATCGCCGGGCTCATCGCGCGGCGCATCGTCACGGCCTGCGAGGTGGGCGACCGCCTGGATCGCGGCGAGCGGTTTGGCATGGTCAAGTTTGGCTCGCGGCTCGAGGTATATGTGCCGGCCGCCGCCGGCTTCGAGGCGAGCGTGAAGGTGGGCGACAAGGTGAGTGCGGGCATGACGATACTGGGCACCATCGGCGAGGGGGCCGAGGCATGAGGAAGATCGCGGCGCTGCCGTCGATGCTCACGCTGGCCAATCTGCTGTGCGGCTTCGCCTCTTTGCGCTATGCGGCGGAAGGGCGCTACTCGGAAGGCAGCTTTGCCGCGGCCGCGTGGATGGTGCTCCTGGCCATGGTGTTCGACGCGCTGGACGGCAAGGTGGCGCGGCTCATGCGCGCCGAGAGCAAGTTTGGGGCCGAGCTCGATTCGCTGGCCGACGTGGTGAGCTTCGGCGTGGCTCCAGCCTACCTGGTGATGCAGATGGCGATGGAGGCGGGCCTCAAGCACCAGCGGCTCGTGTGGCTGGGCTGCATGGTCTACGTCATGTGTGCGGCGCTGCGGCTGGCGCGGTTCAACGTGGAAACCGAGCTGGACGAGGAGAGCCACAAGTGGTTCAGCGGCTTGCCGTCGCCGGCGGCGGCGGGGCAGGTGGTATCGCTCGTCATCCTGCATCAGCACGTTCAGGCCCACGTGGACTTCATTCCCCGCCTGCTGCCCACGGTGGCGTTTTTCACGGGCGTGCTGATGGCCAGCCGCGTGCGGTACCCCCACCTTATCAGCCGATTCCTGCGCGGCCGCCACGCCTATGCCGAGTTTGTGTTCCTGTGCATCACCGGGCTGCTCGTGGCCATGCACAAGGAGATCACTCTGGCGGCGGGATTCACCATCTTCACCGTGGCCGGCGTGCTGGGGGTGGCCCATAAGCTCGTGTTTCATCGGGAGAAGGACGAGGAAGAGGAGCCTGTCTTTTGAGTGACAGGCCGGCGGCGGGGGCATGGTTCGCAGGCGGCCTCAGATTCCAGTGCACGCGCTGTGGTGCCTGCTGTCGGGGCGAGCCGGGATACGTATGGGTGACCCGGCGCGACATCCGCGCCATCGCGCGCTTCCTGCACCTGTCGCGCGACGAGTTTGAGCGACAGTACGTGCGCGAGGCCCTGGGCGACCTGAGCCTGGTGGAGCTGCCGGACGGCGACTGCATCTTCTGGTCGAGCGATGGCTGCCGCATCTATCCCGTGCGGCCCGTGCAGTGCCGCACGTTCCCCTTCTGGAACGAGTATGTCCAGTCGCCTCGCGGCTGGGCGCACGCGGGCACGCGGTGCCCGGGCGTGGACTCCGGCCGGCTCTACACGGCCGAAGAGATCATCCACCTGGCCGACGAGACGGAGCGGCGCTGAGCCTGGGAGGCAACGGGGCGGGGCGCTTACTTTTTCTTGTAAAGCGTATCGGGCAGCACCCGCTTGTCCTTGCACTTGGGGCAGACGATCGGCGTGCTGGTGGCGCCTTCCTGGCCCACCTGAACGGTGTGCTCGAAGACGTGGCCGCATCGGGTGCAATGGAAGCGGATGAGCCGCTGCGCCTCGGCCTCACACTTGGGGCAGAGGCTCGAGAGAGAGCGGCCCGCGCCGGCCGAGCGGCTCTTGTAGACCTCTCCGCACTTCGGGCACTTCCACTCGAGCATCGGCTCCCGAGGCTTGCCCGAGCTGCCGCGACACGCCATCCGCAGCCCGGCCACCACGCCGAGCAGAATGACGATGGCGAACACGACGCTCTTGTGCGACTCGCTCAATCGAGCGCCTCCGTTGGCGTGGGGAGGGGCGGCTCAGGGCCAGTAGAAGTAGCTGCCGCCGTTGCCGGCACGGTGGACGAGCGACTTGAAGGGGCGGTTCTCCACCCGGCCATCGACGAAGAACACATTCACGTCTTCGGGCGGCCGCGGGTCGTAGTCGCGCATGGGGTGGCCGCCGTTGTAGTGGCCGTCGGCCACACTGTGCCACACGTTGTCCTGAAGCAGGGCTTGGGTGGGGCCTTCGCGCTGCATGCCCATCAGCTTGGGCACCACGGTGTCGTCGGGGAAGAGGGCGAACCCCGACATATCGAAGTTGCCCATATACTGGTATCCCCACACGTAGCGGCAGCTGGTGAACCAGCCGGTGTTCCAGTACTTCTGGGGATTGTAGCGGGGATAGGCTAGGGGGCAGTAGAACAGCTCGGGGTTGTTGAGGTAGGTGGGCACGAGGGCGTCGGTGGCCTTGTCGGTCCAGTGGGGGCCGCCGCCAACCTGGTGGGGCGGGTACCACCTGCCGTTCTGGCCGGCGTACATGGTCATGGCCTGGCCGATCTGGCGCAGGTG
>JADHXT010000179.1 GCA_016782825.1 Candidatus Brocadiia bacterium
AGTTGGGGGCGCGTGGGAACTGCGACGCCCCCATTCGGGGGCTTTCTGGGGTGTGTGCCGCTCCGTTCCCAGGGCTTCCGCCCTGGGCTACGGCTGCGACGCCCCTTGTCAGGGGCTGGGAACGGCGCGCCGGACTCCACGCTCGGGATGCGAGCGAAAGCTGATCCGAGGCTTGGTGCGCGCAGTCAGGGGGCATGGGGGTAAGACGCGGGGCAGAGACGCCCCGCCCACATGGGCGGCGAGGGCAGCGCATTAGGGTCATGGTGGGCAGATTCCGTTTGGCGCCACGCGCAGGCCGGGGAGGAAGAGGGGATGGTCCGCCTGAAGGCGGAACTACGAACCCCGCCTGAAGGCGGAACTACGAACCGAAGACATCTGTGGCTTGGTCTTCCTTCCATCCATCCATCCATCCATCCACCCATCCAATCTTCCGCTCTTGCTCGGTTGACAGGCCGGCCACGGTTTTCATACAATGTTCGGACTAGGCGGTTCCTCCCGGACGGGCTTGGGAGCTCACGCGACAGACCATGAAGCTACAGCTATCGAATGCCCAGGTGGGCTCGGAGTGGAAACGCGAGGTCGAGCGGCGCGTGGGCCGCAAGATGGCCGACTGCTATCAGTGCGGCAAGTGCTCGGCCGGCTGCCCCACGGCCTACGAGATGTTCCATCCCATCCACGCGATGGTGCGGCTGGTGCAGCTCGGCCGCAAGGAGGCGGCGCTCCAGTCGCGATCGCAGTGGGTGTGCGTGGCCTGCGAGGCGTGCAGCACCCGCTGCCCGAAGGACGTGGATCCCGCCCGCCTGATGACCGTGCTCCGCGAGATGGCGCAGGAGGAGGGGTGCGTCAACGCCAACGAGAGCGACATCTACGACTTCCACCGCTCCTTCCTGGCCAGCGTGCGGATGTTCGGCCGCGTCTACGAGATGGGGCTGGTGGCGTCGTACAAGATGAAGAGCCCGCTCCGCCGCGGCTTCCAGGACCTGGTGACGGCCCTCCACATGAGGAAGCGTGGGAAGCCCGGCTTCCTCTGGCACAAGGTCCAGAACGTGGCCGCGATCCGCCGCATCTACGACAGGACGAAGCTCCAGCGACCCGCCGACAGGAACCCCGACTGACATGGAACTCGGCTACTACCCCGGCTGCGCGCTCAAGGCGCACGCGACCTCCCTCGAGTTCGGCGCCTCCACCGAGGCCGCCTTCGAGGTGCTCGGCGTCGAGCTGAAGGAAGTGCCCGACTGGAACTGCTGCGGCGCCTCGGCGGGCCACATGACCAACTCGGCGCTGACCCGCGCCCTCAATATCCGCAACCTCGCGCTCGGCGAGGCCGCGGGGATGGACGAGATCCTCGCTCCCTGTCCGCTGTGCGCCAAGGAGCTCGCCGTCGCGCGCCACGAGGTGCGCGAGGACGCCGAGCTGCTCCGCGCCGCCGAGGACGCCTGCGAGATGGCCTACAAGGGCACCGCCAAGCCCGTCTCGCTCATCGAGTTCCTCCACCGCAACCTCGACCTGGTCAAGGGCAAGCTCACGACCCAGCTCGCGGCCGTCAACGTGGCCTGCTACTACGGCTGTCTCCACACCCGTCCGCCCGAGGCGATGGGCTTCGACGACGTCGAGAATCCCACGACGATGGACGAGGTGTGCACGGCTCTCGGGCTGGTGCCCGTCGAGTGGAGCCACAAGACCGAGTGCTGCGGCGCAGGGTTCACCATGAGCAAGGCATCGATCGTCAACCGCCTGACGGGCCGCATCCTGAGCGCGGCCACGGCTGCGGGTGCCGAGGCGGTGGTGGTCTCGTGCCCCATGTGCCACGCCAATCTAGACATGCGGCAACGCGAGGCCGCCGCCGACGCGGGCCAGGACATCGACCTGCCCATCTTCTACCTCTCCCAGGTGCTCGGTCTGGCCCTCGGGATCGAGCCCGATACGCTATCGCTTCACACGCATTTCGTCGACACGTCGGACATGGTGGGACGGCTGCGAGGGGAAGAAGAGGAGCCAGAGGTCAGAGGTCAGAGGTCAAAGGTCAGAAGTCAGTGAAGAGAAGTGAGCAGTCAGAGACGCGAGACCAGCGGTCGGCACGCCCGGGAGGCCCCGCGGAGTTGGGCGCCGGCGCCTGGTCGCTGACCTCTGACCTCTGATCGCTGACCTCTGCTCCCTGGCTTCAGCACAGGAGCCGTAGCTTTGTCGCGCATCGGTGTGTTCATCTGTCACTGCGGCGAGAATATCGGCGGCGTCGTCCACTGCGACCAGATGGCCGAGGCGCTGGCCGAGCATCCGGGCGTCGTGGTGTCGGTCGACTACAAGTACATGTGCTCCGACCCCGGGCAGAATCTCATCAAAGAGGCCATCGAGAAGCACAAGCTCACCGGCGTCGTGGTGAGCGCCTGCTCGCCCAGGATGCACGAGCCGACCTTCCGCACGGCCTGCGCCGAGGCGGGACTGAATCCCTTCCTGTGCGAGATGGCCAACATCCGCGAGCACTGCTCGTGGGTGCACGCCGACCGCGACGAGGCGACCCGCAAGGCCATCGAATTGTGTCGGATGATGGTCGAGAAGGTCAAGAATAACCAGCAGCTCCAGCCGATCCACGTGCCCATCACCAAGCGGGCGCTCGTCATCGGCGGCGGCATCGCCGGCATCCAGGCCGCGCTCGACATCGCCAACGCAGGCCACGAGGTGGTGCTCGTCGAGCGCGACGCCTCCATCGGCGGCCACATGCTCCAGCTCTCCGAGACCTTCCCCACCCTCGACTGCTCCCAGTGCATCCTCACCCCCAGGATGGTCGAGGTGGCCCGCCACCCGAAGATCACCCTCATGACCTGGTGCGAGGTCGAGAAGGTCGACGGCTACATCGGCAACTTCGAGGTCACCGTCCGCAAGAAGGCCCGCAGCGTCGATATGGAAAAGTGCACCGGCTGCGGGGCCTGCATGCTGAAGTGCCCGTCGAAGAAGATCCCCAGCGAGTTCAACGCCGGCATCCTCATCCCCGACCCCGAGAACCCCAGGAAGAAGCTGGGCTACCGCACGGCCATCTACACGCCCTGCCCCCAGAGCGTGCCGAATAAGCCCGTCATCGACCGCGCCAACTGCATCAAGTTCACCAAGGGCAAATGCGGGGTCTGCGCGAAGATCTGCCCCACGGGCGCGGTGGACTACGAGCAGGAGGACGAGCTGGTCGTCGAGCAGATCGGCGCCATCGTCGTCGCCACCGGCTACCAGGTGTGGAGCGTCGCAAAGGCCGCCCAGGACTACCCTTACATCGGCTACGGCGAGTACGGCTACGGCACCCACCCCGACATCATCGACGGCCTTCAGTTCGAGCGGCTCCTGAGCGCCAGCGGCCCCACCGGCGGCAAGGTGATGCGGCCCTCGGACGGCAAGGAGCCCGAGACGGTGGTCTTCCTGTCGTGCGTGGGCTCCCGCGACAATGAGAAAGGTTTCACATACTGCTCGAAGATCTGCTGCATGTACCTCGCCAAGCACGCCATGCTCTACCAGCATAAGGTCCATCACGGCCAGACCTTCAATTTCTACATGGACATCCGGGCCGGCGGGAAGACCTACGACGAGTTCAGCCGCCGCACCATCGAGGACGACGGCTGCATCTACCTGCGGGGCCGCGTGTCGCGGATCTACCCGCGGGACGGCAAGCTGGTGGTGCAGGGCGCCGACACGCTGTCGAACGCGCAAGTCGAGGTCGAGGCTGATCTTGTGGTGCTCGCGACGGCGATGATCCCGCAGCCTGACGCCGAGGAGCTGGCGCAGAAGCTGCGGATCCCTTACGACAAGGACCGCTTCCTGAGCGAGGCACACCCCAAGCTGCGGCCCGTCGAGAGCCAGACGGCGGGCGTCTACCTCGCCGGCACGTGCCAGGGGCCGCGGGACATCCCCGAGACCGTGGCGCAGGCCTCCGGCGCGGCCAGCAAGGTGAGCGCGCTGTTCAGCGCCGACGAGCTCGAGCGCGAGCCCATGGTGGCCGAGGTGCATCGCGCGGCGCCGCCCATCTTCTCGATCTGCTTCGGGTGCTTCTTCTGCGAGCGCGTGTGCCCCTACGGGGCCATCGAGCGCGAGGAGATCACGGCCCGCGACGGCAGCGTGATCAAGACCGTGGCGAAGGTCAACGAGGGCCTGTGCGCCGGCTGCGGCCTGTGTGCCGCGAGCTGCCGCGCCAACGCCATCACCCTGAAGGGCTTCAACGACGAGCAGATGTTTGCCGTCGTGAATGCCATTGGGGAAGAGGAGGGGTTCTGAGGGCTTAGTGCCCCCACTTCCGTGGGTGCCACGCCCAAACTCGTCTGGGCGTGTCTTACTCCTCCCGCCGCACGCCCGAACGAGTTTGGGCGTGGCACCCGGGCGTCCTGGGAGAGCCGAAAGTCAGCAGCAAAGGGCGAGCAATCGCGACCATGAGTAGAAGCAGCCAGGATTTCGAGCCCCGCATCGTCGCCTTCGTGTGCAACTGGTGCACCTACGCAGGCGCCGACCTGGCGGGGACGAGCCGCCTGAAGTATGCGTCGAACGTGCGGGTGGTGCGCGTGCCGTGCAGCGGCCGCGTGGACCCGCTGCTGATCGTGAAGGCCTTCGAGCGAGGGGCCGATGCCGTGCTGGTGAGCGGATGCCACCCCGGCGACTGCCACTACGCCGAGGGCAACTACTACGCCCGACGCCGCTTCGCCATCTTCCGCGACCTGTTGCTCTACCTCGGGGTCGAGCCCGAGCGGGTGCAGTTCTCGTGGGTGTCGGCGGCCGAGGGGGCGAAGTGGGCCGACCTGATCGACCGCCTGACGGCGCAGGTCCGGGATCTCGGCCCGTTCGAGGGCTACCACGCCCTCATCGATGCCGCCAAAGCCGTGTCCTGACGGACCTCGACACGCTCTTCGGGAGACCCCGAGCGTGGAAGACCTGTTCGACAAGACGAGAGACCGGTGGCAGAAGTCGTTCCGCCACCCGCTCTACCTGCGGTACCTGTGGGTGTTCGGGCTGCTGCTGATCGCGGCGCCCATCGTGCTGCCACCGTACGTGCCGCAGCTTGGCCCGGCCTATCCGAGGCGGGTGTTGGCGCTATGGGTGGTCGTGGCGGTCGTGGTGCTCTGGACCTTCTGGACGTCGTTCCAGGCCTGGCGGGTCAAGCTGATGCTCTCGCCGACTTCGATCAAGGCCCATTACCTGTTCCAGGGCCGCATGCGGATCAGTTGGGACCACATGGATCGGGTCATCTACAAGTGGCGGCCCCTGGGCCATATCCTCGTCCTCGTCGGCACCGATGGCGGCAGGGTCACGATCCGATCCTCCATCCAGCGCTACGACGAGATCATCGACCTTATCCGCGCCAAGGCCCCCGAGCACATCGTCAAGCAGCTCGACGAGCACCTCGGCGACTACGACGATGACGACGAAGACGACGCGGCCGACGAGCCGGAACCCGAGCAGAGCTAGGAATCCACTCCCACCGACATGAGCACCCCCGAACAGGAACTGCGTGAGCGGGCCCGCGAGCTGCTGGAAGGCGACGAGGTCGACGTCGTCGTCGGCTACGGCCAGGGCAACCGCCCCGACAGGACGACGCCCGTCTTCGTCACCGCCGCCGCCGCCGCCGACCAGCTCGTCCTCAATCCCTTCTGCCGCAACGACCTCGCCGCCTGGCTCACGCGGAAGGACCTCCGCGCGAAGTTCCCCCGCATGGCCATCGTCGCCAAAGAGCCTGACATCCGCGCCGTCGTCGTCCTCATCCAGGAGACGCAGATCGACCCCGGCGCCGTCCGCGTCATCGGCGTCCGCATCGACCGCCCGGGCGACCCCGACTCGCCCTGCACCGTCCTGCCGCAGACCACCCTCGACGAGCTCCAGCAGCACCTCCGCGACGACTTCCAGCCCCGCGCCCTCACCGCCGAGCAGCTCGGGGCCGTCGAGAAGCTCGAGCAGCTCCCCCCCGCCGAGCGATGGGCCTACTGGCGGAAGCAGTTCGACAAATGTCTGCGCTGCTACGCTTGTCGAAGCGGCTGCCCCATGTGCTACTGCGATCAATGTATCGCTCAGATGAATCAGCCCCAGTGGCTCGACACCTCGGCCCACCCCCTCGGCAACATGGCCTGGAATATCACCCGCGCCTTCCACCTCGCGGGACGCTGCATCAATTGCGGGGAGTGCGAGCGCGTCTGCCCCGTCGACATCCCGCTCATGGCCCTCAACCGCTTCCTCGCCCGCCAGGTGCGCGACCAGTTCGACTTCCAGGCCGGCTACGACGTCGAGGAATACCAGCCCTTCGCATCGTGGAAGCCTGACGACAACGAGGACTTCATTCTGTGAGCATCCGGCTCCTTCAGGCCAGCAGCCTGCCTTCCCTGCTCGACGCCGCTGCGGCCCAGTACCGTGTGATCGCGCCCGTCCGCGAGGACGAGCTGATCGACTTCGCCGTCGTCGCCTCGTCCGATGGCATCGTCTCGCATCGCGACTACGTCAACCCGCGGCAGTCCATCAAGCAGTTCCTCTTCCCCAAGAGCGAGCCGCTCCTGGCCTACGAGGCCTCGAAGGACGGCGTCGACGTGCAGGAGCCCGACGCCGAGATGCCGAAGACCCTCATCTTCGGCTGCCGGCCCTGCGACGCCTCCAGCCTGCCCATCATGGACGCGCTCTATGGCTGGGACTACCGCGACAGCTTCTGGTTCCGCCGCCGCGAGGCCACCACGGTCGTCGCCGTCGCCTGCACGCGCTGCGACGAGAGCTGCTTCTGCACCGCCCTCGGCGGCTCGCCCTGCGGCACGGCCGGCGCCGATCTCTTGCTCACGCCCCTCGACGATGATCGCCTCCTCGCCGAGGCCCTCACCGACAAGGGCAAGGCGGTCGTCGACCTCGACGCAAGCCTCTTCGCCGAAGGGGAGGGCGATAAGGACGCCGCCTGCAAGGATGCCCTCGACGCCCTGCCGCCCGCGCTCGACCTCGACGCCGTCGCCGCCTGGCTCGCCGAGCACTTCGAGGACGATCACTGGGCCCCCTGGAGCTACAAGTGCTGGGGCTGCGGATGTTGCACTTTCCTGTGCCCGACCTGTCATTGTTTCGACATCGTCGACGAGGGCAGCTACCGCAAGGGCCAGCGCCGCCGCAACTGGGACGCCTGCCAG
>JADHXT010000180.1 GCA_016782825.1 Candidatus Brocadiia bacterium
CTTGCAATCCATCCGTTGTGTGCTACACTGTGTCATTACCAGGTCGTCCTTTCTTCGTGCCATAATCCCTTCGTGACACAGGAATTATAGCACAAAGGCGACCTGGTACCCACCCCACTGGTGAGAAATGCGGGCTAGCTCTCCCGCTGCAACAACCGATCGATGCGCGGACGCTCCACAGTGATGTGGAGCGTCTTGCTTTGGGTGTAGAGCACCTGCCCGGGCTTCGCCCGCTTCGCCTTCGACACATTCTTGCAGGCACAGTAGGCCACGGGGCCAGCCCCGGCGTCGCGCAGTTTGCTGTACTGGACAGCCAGGGCAGCGGCATCCAGCAGTGTCTCTTTCGGCACCGTCTTGCCTTTCGGCACGCGAACCACCACGTGGGAGCCTGTGTAGCCTTCCACGTGGAGCCACATGTCGTTCCCGCGCGAGAGACGGAAGGTCACCTCGTCGTTTTCGGCCGGCGTGCGCCCCACCAGGATTTCGAGCCCGTCGGCCGAGGTGAAGCGATTGGGGCCGGCGCGGCGAGAGGGCTGTCTCTTCGAGCGGGCGGGCCGGGCCAGCTCGTCGGTCAGGGCCTCGAGCTGGTCAGGCGTGGCGGCCTCCTGCACACGAAGCAGCGCGGCGTCGAGGTCATCGAGCTTCTGCCGCACTTCGGCCAGACGCCGGGTGCCGCGTTCCTGTGCCGTGAGGAGCTTCTTGTAGCGCTTGAAGTAGTGCTCCATGTTCTGCCGACCCGAGAGGGCGGGTTTCAGGGGGATGTCCAGCTCGGGCGAGCCGGAGGCGTAGAGGTTGGGGACGGCGATGGCGGTGGCTCGCGGCGGCACCTCGTGCAGGTGGAGCTTGAGCAGCTCGCCGCACAGGCGGAGATGTTCGGCGTCGCCGGCTTGGGCCACATCCTTCTCAAGATTGACGAGGAGCCTGTGGGTGCGCTTGCGCTCGGCGTTGAGGCGTGAGGTGAGGCCGTCGCGCAGGGTGCCCACCCGCGCACGGGCTTCCTGCTGGCTGTAGAGGGCGTCCATGGCCGCGCTGATGCTTCCCGTGGCGTCGGCAAATCGGTTCTGTGCGCTGCGGGCGGGTGGTGCCGGCAGCGGAGGCGGCGGCGTGTAGGGGGCGCCGGGGTGAAGGTCGCGGTCGGATTTCCTGGCGGAACGGAGCACGGCGACAAGTTCGCCGGTAGGTCCCACGTGGAACAAGTTGCTCGTGCGGCCGGTCAGCTCGGCCACGAGGCGGCCCGCAGGGTCGGCGGGGCGGCCGAAGGAGAGCTCCACGACGCGGTCGCCCGGGTGGAGGTCGAGAGCCAGGAGCTGGCGCCCGCGGAGGTTCTGCCGCGCGGTGCGGGTGAAATGCGACAGGTCGCCCGAGGAGTGTGGCTTGTCGGCGATGAGGTGGATGCGGGCGAAGCGCGGCTCGGTGGCAATGAGCAGGTGCCGTCGCTCGCCGCCGGCATAGAGAGCGAGCACGACGGAGGTGGGCGTGAGCTGGGTGATCTGCTGGAGGCGGCCGCCGACGAGCAGCGGGCGCACGTCATCCATCGCGCTGGCCAGCTCGGCATACGAGAGCGACATGGGTGTGACCTCGCGCCTGCGTCGCTTGGCGGCGGGGCTCAGGCCGTGAGAAGGCGCAGGGCCTCGACGTAGCGGGCCGTGGTCTGCTGCACCACATCATCGGGCAGCGTGGGCGGCGGGGAGTTCTTGTCCCACCCGCTGGATTCGAGCCAGTCGCGCACCGGCTGCTTGTCGAACGAAGGCTGGCTGCCGCCCGGGCTGTAGCGGTCCTGCGGCCAGAAGCGGGAGGAGTCGGGCGTGAACGCCTCGTCGATGAGGATCACCTCGCCATCGAGGATGCCCCACTCGAACTTGGTGTCGGCGATGATGATGCCGCGGTCGCGTGCGTGGACGCTGGCCTTCTGGTAGAGGGCGATGCTGCGGTCGCGGAGGGCGGCCGCCAGGTCGGCACCGATGAGTTCCGCGGCCCTGTCGAACGACACGTTTTCGTCGTGGCCAGACTTGGCCTTGATGGCGGGGGTGAAGATCGGCTCGGGGAGCTGCGAGGCCTCGAGCAGGCCGGCGGGAAGCTCGGCGCCACACACGGTGCCATCCGCTTGGTACTCGCGCCAGCCCGAGCCGGCCAGGTACCCTCGCACCACGCATTCGACGGGCACGGGCTCCGTCTTGTGCACCATCATGGTGCGGCCGGCCAGGATGTCGGCGTGGGCGGCGAGGCCGTGGCCCATCTGCTCGAGGTCGGCGGTGACGAAGTGGGTGGGCGTGATGTCCTTCAGCAGGTCGAACCAGAAGATCGACAGGGCCGTGAGCACGCGGCCTTTGTCGGGGATGCCGTTGGGCAGCACCCAGTCGAATGCCGAGATGCGGTCGGAGGCCACGATGAGAAGGTGGTCTTGGAGGTCGTAGATGTCGCGCACCTTGCCGCGGCCAAGGAGCGGGAGTTCCGACAGGTGGGTTTCCGTAACGACAGGTGTGCCGCTCACGTGGGGGCCTCCTCCGGACTGCGGGGCGGGAATAGGGCAGGGCAACTAAAGCACTTGCCCACCGCCGACGCAGACGGCAACGGGCAAGAGGCAGACGGTTGCGGTCAAGCAACGGAGCTCAGAGCGCCCCGACCTCGATGCCAAGCCGCGAGCACAGGCGCTGAACCCCCTTGAGGCCCGGGCGAATCCGCACGGCCTCGGAGAGACGGCTGCGGGCATTGTCGTGCTGCCCGAGCTTGAGGAGGACTTCCGAGAAGCGCTTGAGAATCTCGGCGCGATCCTTGGCCTGGAGGTCGAGGTCGAGAGCGTGGTCATAGAGCTCGGCGGCCTCTTCCACATCGGGATGGCGCACCAGGTCGTGGCAGTAGATGCTGACGATCCGCTCGTAGACCTCGTCGAGGAAGTAGCGGAGCCGGGGGCCTTCGCGCTCGTCCTCAAACACCTCTTCATAGAGCTGGAGCGCGGCGCGCAGGCAGGACTGGCGCTCGTATTCCTCGCCGAGGAGGAACTTGCAGTCCAGGTGGTCCTTCAGCGACAGGAAGGGGTAGAAGTCGAAGCTGGCGTGGTGGCCGCGGAGCGCTTCATACGTCTCGGTGGCGCGCGAACCATTGCCCTCGAGCAGGTCGTTGAGCATGCGTCGGCACAGCGCGGCCACGCCGCCCTGACCGAGGCTGGTGCCGGTGGGGCTTAGCGCCGTGCGGCCATTCATGCGAAGCTGGTGGTCGTGGAACTTGCGGCGCGTCTCGTCGGCCAGGACGTGGTAGGCCTCCACAAGCCGCCGCGTCTGATCTTCGGCCCACGCATGATTTCGGGGATTGCGATCGGGATGAAACCGCTTCAGAAGGCGGCGAAATGCCCGTTTGATGTCTCCAGAGCCGCAGGTATGGTCGACCTGGAGGACTTCGTAGTAGTTCACCACCGCATCCATCCCAGAGAACGCATAGGTTGGAGATCGATACTCGCTCATTATAGCCATTCGGAGGGGGGAAGTCAAAAAAACTCGCGCGCCGGCCCAATCGCACTTGACACGGTGGACTGAGGCCCTACACTCTGGCGGGCAGTGGTGCCGACGGAAAAATGCACGGGAACGCGCGATGGCCTTGCTCGAACTCCAAGACGTGTCGAAAAGCTATTCGGGCGTGCTGGCGCTCCAGGGCGTGTGCCTGAGCGTCGAGCGCGGCGAGGTGCATGCACTGGTCGGCGAGAACGGAGCCGGGAAGTCCACCCTCATCAAGATCGTCGCCGGAGCCATTCAGGCCGACGAGGGTGCCGTGTGGGTGGATGGCAGCAAGGTGAGGCTGCACGGCCCGTCGCACTCACAGGCACTGGGGATCAGCGTCATCCACCAGGAACTCAACCTGCTGCCCCAGATGAGTGTGGCCGAAAACCTGTTCCTGGCGCGCGAGCCTCGCCGCAAGGTGTGCCGGCTGCTGGATTGGCCTCGCCTCCGCCGCATGGCACGCGAGGCACTGGCCACCGTGGGCTTGTCTATCGACCCGGCCACCCGAGTCGCACGGCTGAGCATCGCCGAGAAGCAATTGGTGGAAATTGCCAAGGCGCTGACACTCGACGCCCGCATCATCCTGATGGACGAGCCGTCCGCCACGCTTACGGAACGCGAGCTCGGCCGCCTGTTCCGCATCATCGGCGACCTGAAGCAGCGTGGCGTGGCCGTGCTCTACATCTCGCACCGTCTGGAGGAGGTCTTCGAGATTGCCGACCGCGTGACGGTCATCCGCGATGGCCAGTGGATCGACACGCAGCCCGTGGACTGCCTCGACAGGCGGTCGCTCATTCACAGGATGGTCGGACGCGAGATGGAGGAGGAGTTCCCGCCACGCAAGGCACGACGGGGCGGCGAGCTCCTGCGAGTGGACGGCCTGTGCGTGCCCGGCCGGGTGCACGACGCGAGCTTCTGCGTTCGCAGCGGCGAGGTGGTAGGCCTGGGCGGGCTCGTTGGGGCAGGGCGCACCGAGCTGGCGAGAGCCGTCTTCGGTGCCGATCCACGCAGTGCGGGGCGGATTTCCATCGAGGGGCGCGAGGCCCGGGTGGCGTCGTGTGCCGAGGCCATTCGCCTGGGCATGGCGTTGCTGACGGAAGACCGCAAGGAGCAAGGCCTCCATCTGGGCCGCGGGATTCACCAGAATATCTCGCTTGTGAACCTCAAGGAACTGGTGAGCTTTGGCCTTCTGCGGCTCGTGGAGGAGCGCCGGGTGGCCGGGCGCTACGTCCGCGAGCTGTCGATCCGCACCCCATCGGTCACACAACAGGTGCGCAACCTGAGCGGCGGCAACCAGCAGAAGGTGGTGCTGGCCAAGTGGCTCTACTCCAAGGCACGCATCTTCCTGTTCGACGAGCCGACACGCGGCATCGACGTGGGGACCAAGTACGAGATATACCTGTTGCTCAATCGGCTGGCTGAAGCGGGGATGGGCGTGATGATAATCTCGTCGGAGTTGCCGGAACTCATCGGCCTGTGCGACCGCGTTCTGATCATGGCCGATGGCCGGATCGTGGGCGAGGTCAGCGGCGAGGGGATGACGCAGGAGGCGATTATGGAGTTGGCTACCAGCGGCCGGAGCAGGGCGGTTGAGGCGGGCTGAGCGGAGCCTGACTGCAGTAAGTATATACAAAACAGTAGGTTACGGCTTCAGGCCGTCCAACCGCGAATATTGACGAGGAGCGATGCGTAAGTGTATAATATATAGATGCATGTGGCGAGTCCGTGCCGGATTCGGCCTGTTCTTCCACGTGAATGCTTGACTCGGCCCTCCCCGTGTGGTAAGTTCTGTCAATTCAAGTCCTTGTCGATGTGGAGACGCACGATGAGGGGCTCGGCTGTCCTTGCACTCCATTCGGAGGGTTCAGATGGCGAAGCGGAGTTCCCCGGCACGGAAGCAGACGGGCAGGAAAGCCAAGGCACCGACGCGGAAGGCCAGTCGCGCGGGCGCGTCCACTGCGCTGGCGCTATCTCGGGGCGAGAAAGCGGTGTCGCGCGGCCTGCCGCCGTGGCCCGTGGTGGACGATGCCGTGGTGCGGGCCGTGACCAAGGTGCTCAAGACGCAGCCGCTGAACGCCGTCACCGGCGGGATCCAGGAACGCTTCGAGAAGCAGTTTTCCAAGTACCATGGCCGCCGCTACGCCGTGATGACCAACGGCGGCACAAGCGCCCTCCAACTGGCACTTGCCGCGTGTGGCATCCGGGCCGGCGACGAGGTGATCACCACACCCTACAGTTGGGGCGCCAGCACGGGATGCATCCTGCTGCGGAACGCCATCCCGGTGTTTGCTGATATCGATACCGAGACGCTGTGCCTCGACCCGTCGAAGATCGAGGAGCGCATCACCGGCCGAACCAAGGCCATCCTGGTCGTGCATATCTATGGCATGCCAGCAGATATGCCCGCCATCCAGAAGGTGGCTCGGCAGCACGAACTGGCTGTGATCGAAGATTGCTCGCAGGCGGCGGGAGCGAAGTGCCGCGGCAAGCTGGTGGGCGCGTGGAGCGATGCGGGAGCCTTCAGCCTCCAGGCATCCAAGAATCTCGTGGCAGGCGAGGGCGGCATTGTGGTGCTCAACAGCCGCGACGCGTACGAGCGGGCGTTGCTGGCCGGCGTGCATCCCGTGCGTATGAAGGCCGAGATTCGCAATCACGAGCTGCAACGCTACATCGACAGCCTGGGCCCCAACTTCCGGCCCCACCCCCTCGCGGCGGCGATGGCGAGCAGCCAGCTCGGCCGCCTGGCGGGATGGGTCCGCGAGAAAAACCGCAGTTTCGCCCACCTGTTTCGCCGCGTGGGGCATATCCTCGAGCCTCACGGGGCGGAATACATCCGTCAGCACAAGGGCACCGTGCACGGCTATCACATGGCGTCGCTGAAGGTCGTGCATCCGGAGCTGCGGGAGATACCGCGGCGTCTCATCGCCCGTGCCCTGGCGGCCGAAGGGATGCCCGTGGGCGGCTACGTGGGCACGCCGATTCCGCTGCGGACGCGATTCGCCGACCTGCGGTTCCACGGTCGTGGATGCCCGTGGACCTGTCGGCACGCCAAGCGCCTGCCCGACTACGCGGCGGGACGCTGGCCGGTGGTGGAGGAAATCTGCCGCGAGGGCGAGATCATCCTCCACGGGAACCACTACGTCTACGACACGAAGCTGATGGACCAGTATGCGGCGGCCATCGAGAAGCTGGTGGCCAACCTGGGCGACCTGCGCACCCGCGCGGAGCGGGCGGATCGGTAGGTGCCACGCACACACCTCTTGCTGATGGCTGAGACGCGGGGCAGAGACGCCCCGCCTGCAAGAACTCCCAAGGTGGGAATGCGGGCTAGAAGCTCCAGCGGAGGCCGGTGTAGAGGTTGGTGTTGTCTTCGAATTGGCCGAAGAAGGTGTGGTCGCGGCGCCCGAGGAAGACATTGCCGCCGGCCTCGACGGCCCACTGGTCGTTGATCTTGTAGTGCACTTTGGGGCGCAGATGGGCGTCGGCGTCGGAGGGCGATACGTAGGTGAAGAGCGAGAGCTTGAGGTTCTGGTTCATCAGCAGCTTGGTGAGGCGGAGGGTCACCACGTGGCGGTCTTCGTCGCGGGCGTGCATGCCGGGCGGCAGGGCGCGCAAATAGG
>JADHXT010000181.1 GCA_016782825.1 Candidatus Brocadiia bacterium
GAGGGCGATCATGTCGGGCACGTGCTCGGTGGCGCGGGGGTAGAGGTCGGCGGGTTGGATGCGGAGGGTCGCGATGTCCTCGAAGAAGGCGTCGGCGAACAGCTTGACCACTTCCCAGGGGGTGAGGCCGCGGGCGAGGGCGCTCCTGCCGATCTTGTCCTCGCCGTCGTCGGCGTCGGTGGTCATGTGGCCCACGTCGGTGATGTTCATGATGTGGCTCACCTCGTAGCCGCGGAGCTGGAGGTGGCGCTTGAGGAGGTCGACGAACACGAAGCAGCGGAAGTTGCCGATGTGGGCGTAGTCGTGCACGGTGGGGCCGCAACTGTAGAAGCGCACGACGCCGGGCTCGAGGGTCTGGAACTCTTCTTTCTGCTTGGTAAGCGTGTTGTAGTACTGGATGCTCATGCAGCGCGTCTCCTGCGCGGGGTTAGTCGGCGTGGGTGGGGTGGAGGAGCACGACGGCCTGGGCGGCGATGGCCTCGCCGCGGCCGATGGCGTCGAGCTCTTCGTTGCTGCGGATTTTGACGCTCACGTGCGACGGCCCGAGGCCGAGGAGCGCGGCCAGGCGCTCGCGGATGGCCGCCTGGTGGGGGGCCAGGCGGGGCCGCTGGGCGATGAGGTTGGTGTCGAGGTTGCCCACGGTGTGCCCCGCGGCGTGGAGGCGTTCGAGCACGATGCCGAGGAGGCGGGTGCTGTCGATGCCGCGGGTGGCGGGGTCGGTGTCGGGGAACAGCGAGCCGATGTCGCCGAGGGCGGCGGCGCCCAGGAGGGCGTCGCACACGGCGTGGAGCAGCACGTCGCCGTCGGAGTGGCCGGCCAGGCCCACGGGCGCGGGCACGTCCACGCCGCCCAGGCGGAGGGGGCGGTCGGGGACGAGGCGGTGGATGTCGTAGCCGATGCCGATACGCATGGGGCACCCACGGGGCGGGGTGGGCTGGGCGGTCAACTCTCGGGGGTGGCGAAGGCGCCGAAGTGGCGGAACTTCTCGTGCCGCTGCTCGATCAGCTCGTCGATGGGCACGGCGAGCAGCTCGTTGAGGTGGCGCAGCAGGGCTTCCTTGAGGCTTTGGGCGGCCTCCTGGGGCTGGCGATGGGCGCCGAGCTCGGGCTCCTGGATCACTTCGTCGGCCACGCCGAGCTCGAGTATGTGGCCGGAGGTGAGGCGGAGGGCTTCGGCGGCGTGCTCGCTCTTGTCGCTGCTGCGGAAGAGGATGGCGGCGCACCCCTCGGGCGTGATGACGCTGAAGTAGGCGTGCTGGAACATGAGGATGCGGTCGCCCACGCCGATGCCGAGGGCGCCGCCGCTGGCGCCTTCGCCGAGGATCACGCAGACGATGGGCACGCGGAGGACAGAGAGGTCGGCGATGTTCTCGGCGATGGCCTGGGCGACGCCGCGTTCCTCGGCACCCACGCCGGGGTAGGCGCCGGCGGTGTCGATGAAGGTGATGATGGGGAGGTGGAAGCGCTCGGCGATGCGGGCCTTGTGCATGGCCTTGCGGTAGCCCTCGGGGTGGGCGAGGCCCCAGTTGCAGGCCACGCTCTCGCGGGTGCTCTTGCCCTTGCGGTGGCCGATGAGGAGCACGCGGTGGCCGTCGAGCCGCGCGAAGGCACACAGGACGGCCTGGTCGTCGCGGTAGAGCCGGTCGCCGTAGAGCTCGACCAGGTCGGAGAACACCATCTGCGCGTAGTCCATGGTGGACGGACGCTCGCGGTGGCGGGCCACCTGCACTTCCTGCCAGGGCGTGAGGCCGGCGTAGATGGCCCGGGCCACGCGATGCTGCTCCTCGCGGAGCTGCTCGATGGTCTCCGTGAGGTCCACGCCCTTGGTTTCCTCAAACTCCTGGAGCTCGGCGATTTTGTCCTCGAGGTCCACGATGGGCTGTTCGAAGTCGAGATCGTTGGGGGAACTCATCGCGCGGGTCCCTCCGACTCGGGTGGCACGGGTTCTTCCTTGTAGATGGGGCAGCGCTTGAGGCGGATGATCACCTCGGCCATGCTCTGGGGCCGCAGGCTGGGGTCCTTCTCGAGCATGCGCAGCACGAGGCTGTCGATCGCCTGGGTGAGGTTCCTGTTGCTGTAGCTCATGAAAGCGGGGGGGGTGCGGAGGTGCATGCCGAGCAGGCTGTCGCGGTCTTCGGATTGGAAGGGCGCGTGGTGGGTGAGGATCTCGTAGACGGTGACGCCGAAGGAATAGATGTCGGTGCGAGCGTCGGGGGCTTTTCGGCGGATCGTTTCGGGGGCGATGTAGGAGCGGGTGCCAGCGATGCGGCGGCGGCGGGGCAGGTGGCGGCGCCAGCCGGTGACCGGCAGCTCGGCGATGGCAAAGTCGGTGAGCTTCACCGTGCCGTCGTCGCCGATGAGGAAGTTCTCCGGCTTGATGTCCATGTGGATGATGCCGCGCTCGTGCATGTGGTTCAAGCCTTCGGCCATCTGAAGCAGGATCTCCTTGGTGTGGTAGTCCAGCAGCGTGTCGCCTCGCGGCGCCAGGCGCCGCACCTTGGCGTTGCGGCTGGCGAAAAACTCCATCACCATGATCGGCACGTCGGGGTCGTCGATATACTCGACCACGTCGATAAGATTGGGGTGGTCGAGCATCAGGCCGACCTCGGCCTCGCGGGCGAGCGAACGCAGGGCCAGGCGCCGCGCCGTGATGCCGTGGCGGACGCGCTTGAGAGCCACGAGGCGGCCGTCGGGGGCGATGGCACGGAAGATCTCGGCCACCTCGCCGGTCCACACCAAGGCACCGACGCGGTAGTTGTCAATACCCTGAGACGGCATCCTCGACTCCCAATCGTCCCGGACACCCACCCTCGCGGGCGAGATCCTCCCAGGCCGATTCCCTACCGCGGGAGCCTCGCCCGAGAGTGGACCGCCAGTCGCACGCAGGCAACCACGAGCCTCGACGAGGCCTCGCTGGCGACGCGACGCGAGTCGGCGCCACACCTGCACAATGGTAGCACAAGCGCGCCACGGGATCAAGCCGGCTTGGCCACTCCTGCGGCCAGCCAAAGGGGGAGGAAACACGTTGACAGTGTCCGAACCATCTGCTAGACTTCTAGCGAAACCTCCCCCCGGAACCTCGCACGGAGGACGCCCGAACGTGGTGGTCCCCGATCGGCTTCATACGGTGGCGGTGGTCGGCGTGGGCCTCATCGGCGGCTCGGTGGGCCTGGCCGCACGCGCGCGCGGCCTGGCCGGGCGCGTGGTGGGCGTGGGCCACCGCCAGACGTCGCTCGACCGCGCCCTCGAGCGCGGCGCCATCGACGTGGCCACCCTCGACGTGCGCGAGGGCGTGGCCGAGGCCGACCTCGTCGTCCTGGCCACCCCGGTGGGCCTCATGGCCCCCCTGGTGCGCGAGGCGGCCGATGCGCTTCGCCCCGACACCGTGCTGACCGACGTGGGAAGCACCAAGGGCCGCCTGGCATGCGAGCTGGGCCCCCTCACCGCTGGCCGTTGCCACTACGTGGGCTCCCACCCCATGGCCGGCTCCGAGAAGCGCGGCGTGGACGAGGCCTCGGCCACCCTCTTTGAGGGCGCCCTGTGCTTCGTCACCCCCACGGCCGACAGCGATCCCGCCGTCGTGGCCGTCCTCGACTGCTTCTGGAGCGCACTGGGCGCCCGCGTGCGCCACGCGACCCCCGACCAGCACGACGCCCTCGTGGCCGGCGCCAGCCACCTGCCCCACGCCGTGGCCGCCGCACTCGTCAACGCCACGCCGCCGGCCGCCCTCGCCTGCATCAGCACAGGTTTCCGCGACACCACCCGCGTGGCCGCAGGCGACCCGCGCCTGTGGGCCGACGTGTGCCTCCACAACCGCGACTGCCTGCTGGAGGCCCTCGCCGCTTTCGACGGGCAGATACAAACCCTCCGCCATCTTCTCCAGCGCGGCGACGAGGCCGAGCTCGTGGCCTGGCTTCGCGCCGCCAAATCCGTGCGAGATGAGAGCATTCCCTCATGAGCAAGCCCAACGAGAGTGCGGAACCTGCAAGAGACGGCGCCGCCGCCCCGAGCCCCGACAGGCCTCGCGCCGAGCGCAAGGAGCGGGGCGACGACGGCAAGGTCACCGCCTTCCACATCCACGAGCTGCGTGTCCTCCACTCCGGCGCCCGCTCCATCTTCGTCCTCATGTTCATCCTGGCCGCCGCGCTCATCGCCTACATCGCGATCCGCGTGTTCCTCCTTCGAGACGTGCGAAACTACCTCGAGTTTGGCAGCCTGTGCCTGTTCGCCGTCGCGTGTTCGGCGCTCTGCGTCGGGCAGTTGTTCTGCATGCGCCGCATCCGCCATGGCGCCCGCGAGAAGATCGAGCGCATGACCTTCGTGGACGACCTCACGGGCGTGTACAACTACCGGTTCCTCGAGCAGCGCCTGTTTCAGGAACTCCAGCGCGCCGTGCGCCACGGCTCGCACCTGTCCGTGATCTACTTCGACATCGACCGCTTCAAGGGCGTGAACGACAGCTTTGGCCACGAGGCGGGCAACGAGGTGTTGCGGCGGGTGGCCGACACGTGCCGCGTGTCGGCCCGTGGGGAGGACTTCGTGGGCCGTCTCGGCGGCGACGAGTTCCTCATCGTGCTGCCCGAGACCGACAGCTCCGGCGCCCTCATCGCGGCCGAACGCGTGAAGACCCGCCTGAACGAGGCCGACTACGCCGGTCCCTCCGGCGAGCCCATCGACTTCCTCGGCTTCTCCATGGGCGTGGCCAGTTGCCCCGCCAGTGGCGAGACCCCCGCCGACCTCATCCGCGCCGCCGACGAGGCCATGTACCGCGCCAAGAAGTCCGGGGGCAACCGTGTGTGCCTCTGAGCCGTCGCCCGAGCCCCGCCACGGCCTGGCCCTCCTGCTGCTCCTGTTCGTGCCCCTCCGCCTCATGAGCCTGGTGTGGTACCAGCCGCTGCACGTGGAAGTGGCCACGTTTCAGTTCCCCTTTGCCTACCTCCAGCATCACGGCCTCTATCCTTTCTTCGACTACTGGCTCGAGCACCCGCCCGTGCTGGTGTATCATTTCCTCGGCCTGGCGGCTGCGGCGCGGGGCCTGCTGGGGGCCGGCTCGGTGGCCTGGCAGGCGGCGTGCTTCGTGCGCGCCGTACAGGTGAGCGCCGTGGTGTGGGAGACGGGCAGCCTGGCGCTCATCCACCGGGTGGTGCGGCGGCTGCGCGGCGAGCGCCAGGCGCTCTGGGCGTGCTGGGTCTACATCGCCCTCTTTGCCACGGGCTTCGTGTCGGCCTCGTATCTCGACAACTTCCCGGCGTTTCTCCTCCTGGCCGGCGTGGCGCTCATCGCGCACGGCCGCCTGATGTGGTCGGCCATGGTGCTGGGCATCGGCTTCATGACCAAGGTGTTCCCGGCGGCGTTGCTCCCTGTGCTGGCGAAGGGCACGGCGCGGTGGCCTCGGCGGGTGCTTGCCGGGGGCGCCTTCGCGGTCGTGGTGGGCCTCACGGCCGCGCCGTTTGTCGTGAGGGACCGGCCGTGGCTGCGCTGCGGACTCGAGTGCACGATGCGCCGCCCGCCGTGGGAGACCGTGTGGGCGCTGCTGGAGGGACAGTACGAGTTCGGCTACGTGGGCCCCCAGCCGTCGGCCTTCGACCCGGCATACATGCGCAAGTGTGGCGTCACCGACGAGCAGTGGCGCCGCCTGCTCGACCTGCCGCCGAGCGTGTATCTGCGCGGCGCGCCCGAGGCCAAAGAGGGGCAGACGAATGCCGACGTCAACCGGGCGCTGCTGGCGCGGCATCCGCGGTTTCGCGTGGCCTTCTACGGCGTGGCGAGCCACTTTGCCACCGACCTGCACTTCATCGGGCCGCCCATGAAGCGGCCGTGGCTCTACGCCGCGGCGGGCGTGGCCTTCGCACTTTTCTATGTGTGGGTGTTTGCCCGGCTGCCGGCCGAGCTGTCGCCGGAGCGGCGGGTGCTCTTCGCCGCGTTCACGGTGCTGCTGTTCTTCCTTTACTCCAAGGGGTGGAGCCCGCAGTTCGTGGCCTACGTGATCCCCCTCTTCCTCATCGTCTTCCCCACGGGCGAGGCCGTGCTGTGGTGCCTGCTGCTCAGCGTCACGGCGTTTCTGGAGATGCCCGTGTGGGCGGTGTACGTGCACGGGCGGCCGGGCCTGGCCGCGCTCGACCGCGTGCTGCTTCAGGTCGCCGTGCTGGGGCGGACGGCCATCCTGGCGGTCACCCTCGGCCGCATCTACCGCCGACTGCTGCGCAAGTGAGCCGTCCCTTTGGCATCGGCCGTGCCCTCGGCGGCCAGCTCCTTGCGGAATCCGTCCCAGTAGCGCATCACCCGCCGCACGTAGACCCGCGTCTCCGACGGCGCCTCGAGCGCCACCAGCTCCCACGACGCCATCTTCGGGTTCGCCTTTCGCAGCCGCGACATCCGGCCCGGCCCGCAGTTGTAGGCCGCCAGGTAGAGGAACGGGTCGTCGTCGAACATCCGCCGCATGAGCGCCAGGTAGCGGGTGCCGAGGCGCACGTTGAGCGCGGGGTCGAAGAGCGCCTCGGGGCCGGCCAGCTCCAGCTTCTCCTTCTTCGCCATGTCCAGCGCCGTGGGCCACATGAGCTGCATGAGGCCGCGGGCGTTCGAGCGCGACACCGCCTTGGGCCGCCCCGAGCTTTCGGCCTGGACCACGGCGAGGATCAGCGCGGGGTCCAGGTCGCGGCGTCGGCCGTAGAAGCGGGCCAGATCGTGCAGGCTCCTCAGCTTGCTGGGGCGGGTGGTCAGATACACCACCACGCACGCCACGGCCAGCACCACCCCCACTGCGGCGATGAACACACGCCGTCGTAAGTGTGGCGGGATGCCCGCTATCCACCGCCGCGGCCCGTGCTGCATGGGGGGCAGGGGAGGGGGCTCGGCCGCCGCGCGGCCCGGCACCACGGGCTCGGGCGACTCGCACGGCTCCTGGGGCGGCCAGTCTTCGGCCGGGTTCTTCTTCTCTTCCGTCACGGCGCACTCCTCGCGCGGATTCACTGCACCTGTTAGCGACGGGGAAGGTGGCCGGCAGCAACGGGGACACACGCCACACTTGCACCGCGGCCCGAGCCGACCTCTTGCATTATAACAGTTTTTGAGGGGAGGGGGTGC
>JADHXT010000182.1 GCA_016782825.1 Candidatus Brocadiia bacterium
TGATCTTCCACGGCAACTACGAGATCCAGATCCTCGACAGCCACCACGTCAAGAAACCCACGGCCGCCCACTGCGGCGGGATCTACCCCCGGGCGGAGACCAAGCCCAAGTACCGCTACATCGACGAGGGCTCGCCGCCCAGGGTCAACGCCGCCAGGCCGCCGGGCCAGTGGCAAACGCTCGACATCATCTTCCAGTCGCCCAGGTTCGACGATGACGGCAGCAAGACGGCTCATGCCAGGTTCGTCAGAGTCGTCCACAATGGTCTGGTGATCCAGGAGAACGTCGAGGTGCCGCACGCCAGCGGCACGAACTGGCGCCGCAAGCAGCATCCGCAGGGGCCAATCATCATCCAGGGCGACCATGGCCCGATCGCGCTCCGCAATGTGCGCGTGCGCGACTGGGATGGCGAGACGACGCGAGGGCTGAACGTCCCGCCCGAGGGATTCGCGGCGCTCTTCAACGGCAAGGATCTCGCCGGCTGGCACACGCCGCCCCTGGCGAAGAAGCACTGGCGCATCGAGGACGGCGTGCTCAAGGCGTCGGGGCTCGTCGAGACGTGGGGCGCGTGCCTGGCCACGAAGAAGCGGTACAGGGACTTCACGCTCATGCTCGACTTCAGGATGCCGACCATTTCCGACAGCGGCATCAACTTCCGCAAACTGATCCCGACGATCCCGGGCTTCGGCGACATGGAGCAGTTCAACCTGCGCTCACGGGGCGGGATGGGGCACCTCGAGAGCTACTACTTCCTGCCCAAGGAGACCGCCAGGGAGATGAAGCTCAAGGAGGACGAGAAGCCTCATCTGAGGCATATCGACCCGAAGGTCGGGGTGTGGCACACGGTCACGCTGACCCTCATGGGCCGGACCCTCTCCGCCACCTACGACGGCGAGGTGCTCTATGACCGATTCAGGTACCACGAGTGGATGATGAGCCTGGAGCCGGCCCCCATTCGGCTTCAGAAGCACGTTGTCGTGCGCGGCCAGAACCTGGGCAAGGAGAACCCCTGCCCCATCGAGTTCCGCAACATCTTCATCAAGGAGCTCAAGCCCGGCGACGCCCCCGCGCCTGCCGAGCCCGCCACGACGCCAGCGAAGCCAGCCTCACCCAACGCGGAGCTGCTGGCCCGCATCGACAGGAGCGATCTGCCCGGAGCCTACGACCCCGCCAAGCACCAGGAGTACGTCGACCGACGCATGGCAGGCCTGCGCAACGCACAGAAGGGCAGAATCAGCCGGCTGTGGAAGGAGAAACAGAGGATCGACCCGCACATGCCGAACCGCGGCCAGTCATTCGTGAAGATCATGGAGCATGTGGCGGAAGACGGGCAGCGCGCCGCCGAGGATGCGAAGATGTCGAAGGGCATCGTCCTGCTCTCGTTCACGGTCGACGGGGCCAAGCGGACGGCGGGCCTGTACGTGCCGCCGGGATACGACGCATCGAAGTCCTGGCCCCTCATCGTGTACCTGCACGGCGGCGGCGGGAACGGGGATCGCGTGGACGCCGCGTGGGCCAGCCGCCATCCCATTGTGCGTGTGGCCCGGGAGCATCCTGCTCGCGTCCCCGCGCTGATCCTTGTCCCGCGCTGCCCGCGAGGGAGGATCTGGGCGCCCGTGCCGCCGGACCCGGTACAGTCACCATGGCGGCTGAGGCGTCACGGCCGGAAGCCGGCGCCGGATGCAGCGGCCCACATCACGGCGGCGATCGATGCCGCGGTCGCGGCATACGCGGTGGACGAGGACCGGATCACCCTGGCGGGACACTCCATGGGCGGCGAGGGCTCGACCCGCTATGCGGCCCTGCACGCCGACCGCTTCGCGGCCGTGGCACCCTCGGCAGGCTCGGCGGTGATCGTCCTCGAGGATGCCCCGAAGCTGGCGCAGATGGGCGTGTGGATCTTCCAGGGCGAGACCGACAGGATCAGCACGGCCGCGCTCGCGAAGCGTTTGGTCGCCGCCATCCGCGAGGCCGGCGGCGAGCCCCGCTACACAGAGCACAAGGGCGCAGGCCACGCCACGGCGTACCGCGCTTACAGCGATCCCAAGTTCATCGAGTGGCTCCTGAAGCAGAGGAAGCGTCGGCGCCCGACGACACCACACTGAAACACGGCAGGTGCTGAGCCGGCAGCCGCTGGAGAGCTGATGAAGCACTCCCTCTTCGTATCCGTCCTTTCCCTCGCCCTCGTCGCAGGTTGCGTCGGCAGCGCCCCGCGCCTGGACTGGCGGGAAGGCTCCCGACGCCTCGCCTATCCCGTTGCCGACAGCCCTCGCAAGCTCACCCCGCTGATGGAGCGGGAGTTGCGCGGGTGTTTCGACTTCTTCTGGAGAGAGTGGGTCTCCGATCCCGCCAAGCCCACCTACGGCCTGACCAACGGGGACTATGTCGGCATAGGGCTCTACGCCCCCATCCCCATCGAGTCGCAGGGCTTCTACCTCGCAGCCATCGTCATCGGCGTCGAGCGCCGATGGATCAGCAGGCAGGCCGGCTACGACCGCGCGCTGCTCACGCTGAACACCCTCAAGAAGCTCAAGCACATCAACGGATTCTACTACCACTTCATCGATACCGACACGGGCCTTCGCGGCTGGAAGGACTCGCACAACGTCGAGCTGAGTAACGGCAGCACGGGCACAATGGTCATGGGGGCCCTGGTCGCGGGGGAGTACTTCGGCGGCGAGGTCAAGGCGCTGGCCGAGGAGCTATACGCCCGCATCAACTGGAAGTGGTTCACCAACCCCAAGACGAAGCACCCGTACCTCGCCTGCTTCCCCGAAGACAAGCCCACCAAGGAGCCCCACGGCGGCATGAACGAGGAGGGCTTCTTCGGGGGCTGGGCCGCCTACGGGGAGCACATGTTTCTCTACATCCTCGGCGCCGGGGCGCCCAACCCCGACTTCGCCCGGGGCGCCGACTCCTACTACGCGATGATCGCCCACAAGGGCAGGTACAAGGGCGAGGAGTTCATCTTCTGCGGAACAGGCGGCGCCTTCACTTACCAGTGGACGCACGCGTTCGTGGACTTCCGCCACATCGAGGACAAGCTGGGCCGCAACTGGTTTGCCAATTCCCGCCACGCCGCCGTTGCCGCGCGGCAGTACGCGATCGACCGGGCCGGAGACATCAAGGGCCTGGGCCCCAACTCCTGGGGCATGTCGGCATGCATGAGCCCCACGACCATCTACAGCGGGCACTACGGATCGAAGCCGTTCGGCGCTGGCTACAAGGTGCTCGAGGACGGCACCGTCCCGCCGTACGGTTCATCCGGTTTCGTGGTGTTCACGCCGAAGGAGTCGATCGAGGCCCTGGAACACATGTACACGATACCCGGCCTGGTCGGGAAGTACGGGCTCTACGATGCCTACAGCTTCAAGACGAAGGCTGACGGCGACAAGCCCTGGATCGCCAAGAGCTACCTGGGCATCGACAAGGGGCTGGTGCTGCTCATGTTCGAGAACTACTCCACGCAGCTCATCTGGAAGCTGTTCCATCGGAGCCCGCATGTGCAGAAGGGGCTGCGGGTGCTGGGGTTCAAGCACACCACAACAAAGTGAGTACCGCCGGGCTGCGTTTGGCACTGCAATGGCCCTGCTTCGGGTTCAGGGCCCTCGATCCGAGTCTGGTCCTCGCCCAGGCCACGCCCGTCCTCTATGCCACCGAGGAGAACGACGAGGGCCAGAGGGTGCCGGTCAGGAAGAGGCTGTAGACCGCCGCACGTGTTTACATTCTGCCATCACGCACTGACGGATCGCCATTCCCTTCCACGGCATGATCGCGTATCTTGAAGTGTTCTGACCACTCCACGCCGTGGCGCGCGGCGACCACAAGCCGGTGGGTGGGGCGGGCGAGCCACCAGGAGGCGAGGCTTGAACACGACGCGGCTCGTTCTCATCGCGGCCCTCGCCGCTGCCTTCCCTGCCCATGCGCTCGACGTGGAAGCCATCACCGGGAAACCGACCGCGGGCAACCCGCAGCTTGGTAACAGGCAGGCATGGCCCGACCTGGTTGGCGACGAGTACTTCCCCAAGGCAACGTGGCCGAAGGCTCGGCTGCTGATCTGGCCACATGCAGGCAGGAGCTTCGGAAGAGGCGAGCCGAAGCCAGACCCGCTGGACCCCGCCAGTTGGATCGACGCAGCCACGGGCCAGCCCGCCGACACGGCGCCAGACATGAATACGGACCTCCTCCTGCCCGATGCCGACAAGCCCTACAGGGTAACTCTCAAGGGACAGAAGAACCGCGCCTGCCGACACCTGACGGTCGGCCGAAACGCCGTCTTCGAGCCAGGCGGCGGCGGCTCCCTCGCTGTCTTTGGCAATGTGTGGATTCGTCCCGGTGGGACCCTCTATGTCTACCGGACGCTCAAGCTCGCGGGCGGGCGCAACACCTTCTTCCGAAACGACTGGCCCGCCGACGGGAACCTGAGAAAGCTCCACGACACGGGCGCGATCGTGACGTTCGACCCGGCGGACCCCAGGAAGCCCAATCCCTGGAGCTGGCGGACCAACCGAACCCCGAGCGTGTGCCACTTCTTCCAGCACGACAAGCCGGAAGCCACAACCGAGTTCATCGGATACAGCAGCTCCAGAGACGAAGTTCGGGTCATAGCCGGCACGCTCATCGTGGGGCGCGATAGCCGCTTCCTCTGCGGGGGCGCGGCGATGCTGGACATCGCCAAGGGAGCCGCCGTTGCGTTGATGGACGGCGCCATGACCGGAAAGACGGTCAACCAGTTCGGGACCTGCTGCAGACTGTCGGGCGGATCGATCAGCGCCGGCCTGCGGGATCGACCGATCAAGCGGGACGCACGCCTCGGCCTCGGGTACAGCAACTGGATGAACCTGACCTTCCCCGACCAGAAGAAGAGCCGGCGCGGGAACTCCTACGACTATGGCCGATTCAGCGCCACCCTGTCCGGTAGACTGGTCGCCTACCCCGTCAAGGGCAGCGATGCACGGCTCGTGATCGGGTGGCAGCGCATCAGCGCCGGCGGCGGGGGGCGCGGCGTCAACAAGACGGATGGATTCAACCGGACCTTCGCCAAACTCCTGCCCAAGATCACGATCTGGGTGAGCCCCGACACCCGGATCGCCAACGTCCGCTTCGAGGATCTGCATCGGGGCGGTATCATCATGCCGGATGTGGCGGCCGCTACGAGGTGGAAGAACATCACCTTCGGCAAGGGGTGCCTCAGCAGGGACGTGAAGGAGCTTCTCCGCGAGTACGAAGGCAAGATGAACCGCGGCCGCCCGGTGGACAAGCTTAAGCCGGACCGCAGGGAGTATGTGACACCGTAGCCGTCCGCTGAAGGGATTACGAAGCTGCCCAGAAGAGGGATGGTATCCTCCCGGGCAACAGCGCTCACCGCGTGCCCGCCGCAACCGGGGCCATCCCCTGGACGTTGCGTATCACGCGTTGATACTCGACCAGAGAGTGCCCTATGAACATCCTCCTGCCAATCGCCCTGTCCGTATGCTGTGTCTCGATGGCGCTGGCGCGGGAAGGCCCCGGGCGGTCCGGCACATTCAGGGGACGATACCGGCCGCAGTTTCACTACACGACGGCCAAGGGGTGGATCAACGACCCGATAGGGCTGATCTACTACGACGGCGAATACCATCTCTTCAACGACCACAACGTCAAGTCGACGCGGTTCCCCGGTGGGAAGTTCGACGGCGAGCAGTCGCATTGGTCGCATGCCATCAGCAAGGACCTCGTCCATTGGCGGCACATGCCGGTTGCGGTCTATCCGGACAAGTTGGGCGCCTGCTGGTCGGGCTCGGGCGTCGTGGACTGGCACAACACGACGGGCTTCAGGGCTGGCGACCGTCCCCCTTTGGTGCTGGCTTACACATCAGCCGGCTCCTGGGGACAGAGCCTGGTCTACAGTACCGACCGCGGCAGAACCTGGAAGAAGTACGACGGCAATCCGGTGCTGAAGAAGATCGCCGACAACAACCGAGACCCCATGGTCTTCTGGCACGAGCCGACGAAGAAGTGGGTCATGGTTCTCTACGTCAAGCGGGGCCAAGCGCACTTCTTCGATTCGGACAACATGAAGGAATGGACGCCTACCTCTGTCGTTCCGCTGATCGGTTTCCATGAATGCCCCGACATGTTCCAATTGCCCGTCGACGGCGATGGGAAGAAGCTGAAGTGGGTTCTGCACGACGCTCGTTTCTCCTACTGGATCGGCGAGTTCGACGGCAAGACGTTCAAACCGGAGACGGGGGAGCTTCGCTGCGAGTTCGGCAGGAACTTTCATGCCGCCCAGTCCTGGGAGACCCCGGAGAAGAAGCGGGTGCAGATCGGGTGGATGAACGGCGGCAAGTACCCTGGAATGCCGTTCAACCAACAGCAGAGCTTCCCTTGCGAACTGACTCTCAGGACGACGCCCGACGGCATACGGCTGTGCATGTACCCTATCGAAGGCATCAGGCGCCTGTACACCAGCTCGTTCACGCTGACAGACCACATCCTCAGACCCGGCGAGAATCCGCTTTCCGAACTGTCCGGCGATCTGTTCGACATTGCCATGGACATTGAGATCGGCGACGCCACCGAGTTCGGCCTCCGTCTTCACGGAATATCCGTGACCTACGCGGCCGGCAAGGTCACCAGTCTCGGCGCCGTGGCGAGAGCCACAGCCAGGGAGGGCAGGATCAGACTGCGCATTCTGGTGGACCGAACATCCGTCGAGACGTTTGTCAATGATGGAGAAGCGGCACTGCCATGTTGCTTTGTGCCGAAGAACCAGGACACCAGCCTGGAGCTCTATGCCAACGGCGGCAATGCCAAGATTCGTTCCCTGAGAGTGAGTAAGCTCCGCTCCATCTGGGGCAGCGACACGCCGGACAAGGTCCTGCTGGATTTCAACATGAAAACGCCGCCGCCGAAGGGCTGGGACGTGGAGGGCTATGCCTTTGGCACACACCAGCCGGATCCGAAGGAGCGGCAGAAGGCGGCCGTGGCATCGCGGAACCAGCGCTATGGTCGGACAGGGCGGATGACCTCGCCGGAGTTTGCCATCGAGACCGACTACCTCGAGGTCACCTGCGC
>JADHXT010000183.1 GCA_016782825.1 Candidatus Brocadiia bacterium
GACCACAACTTCGAGGCCTTCCGCCTGCAGGACTACTGGTCCAAGTGGGGTGGCAAGATGGTCTGGCTGGCCGACGTGATCACCACGGACATCAACCGGTACGAGCGGCTGCTGGTCAAACACCTGAAGTTGGGCGCCAGTTCGGCCTACCTGTGGGGCGGAGCTTCGGACATCTGGCACCATCAGGGTAAGCAAGCCAACATCATCAAGGCCTACGAGATCATGCGCAAGTACGACATTCCCGTGGGGATCGGCGCCCACCGCCTCGAGCCGATCGCCTTCTGTGAGCGGGAAGGTCTCAAGCCCGACTACTACTTCAAGACGCTCCACCACGACCGCTACTGGTCGGCTCATCCCCGACAGAAGCGGCGGTTCATGGAGATGTTCCAGGCGGAGTCGCCCAAACACGACGAGTACCACGACAACATGTTCTGCCACGACCACGAGAAGACGGTGGCCTTCATGCAGGACGTCAAGATCCCCTGGATCGCCTTCAAAGTCCTCGCAGCGGGCGCCATCCCGCCCAAGGACGGCATTCAATACGCTTTCGACAGTGGCGCCGATTTCATCTGCCTGGGCATGTTCGACTTCCAAGTGGAAGAAGACGCCAGGCTCGTTCAACAGTGCGTCGCCAAAGCCAAGGACCGCAAGCGGCCGTGGGCGTGAGCGCTCTAGCCGACCCTCGCAATGCCTTGGGAGACAACCGTGCGCGCAGGACTGCTGGTGATTGTGTGGGGAATCGTCATGGCGCAGGCCGCGAACAGGGCCAGTGGGGACGGACTCCTTCCTGCCGGTGCTGGGGAACTGGCTTCGTTGGTGGGCCAACCGGCGGACATCGCGCCCAGCGCGTATCTCTACCTGCGGGATCGCAACCCCGACGAGAACCCGCCGGAGACAGAGATCCTCTTCTCGGCCCTCAAGCACAAGAGAGCGGGCGTCCTCTGCGGGTTGCTCTGGGAGGAGCCGCGGCCCGTCAGTCGCATTGAGCTGGTCTGGCCGGCCAATGCCAAGGCAGGCCCGCGTCCAGACGATGTCATTGTGCGCTGGCTGCCTCACGGCAACAGTTCCAGTTGGTGGTCGCGCCGCGGCGGAGAGGCCCGGGCAGCGGCGAAGCCCGAGGTATCAGCGGATGGCCGCATTTACGTCTACACCGTGGACGCGCGGCGGCCGGAGACCGCCATGGACAACGTGGTCGTGGCACTCAGGGAGGGCGTCACCCCGCCCGTGGAGCCATATTCTTCTCCCGCGATCCGCGTGCTCACGCCCGAGCCGTGGAAGCTCATGGAGGTGGAGGTCGAGTGGGGCTTCCAGGCCGGCACGGAGAAGCTGGCGTTCGACGGGCGGCTCGAGGTCTGCAACGGCGTCCTGGGCAAGGCCAGGCCGCTCGCGGGCCATGGCGGGACGACGCTCGTGAGCGACCACGCCTGGCGGTCGAAGCCGGCCGACGGCCAGCGTCGCGGCATCGCCGTTCCCCTGCTCTACCTCGGGTCCACGCTGAACACCTCGGTCTGGCGGCAACAGGCACGACTGAAGGATGCCAACCGCACGATCGTGACCGTGCGGACCGGCGCGGGCAGCTTCTCGTTTCTGCCGGCGGACCTTGAGGCTGGACCCATTCTGGCGAGCGAGTATGGGTTCTTCGTTCGCGCGACGGGCACGCGGCAGGCCGCCGCCCCGGCACCGGCGCGGGAGGTCCCTGCGCCGCGGGACCTGCTGACCGCGAAGGTCGACGCCGTCGCGGGCAGTCCTGCCGTCCGTGGCTGGGGGAGCAATGCCACACCCTGGTTCGGCAGAAACCCGGCGGAGAGGGCAGTCACCGTCAGCACGTTCACGCTGCCGGCCCGCAGCGTCGCGATGCACCCAGGCCCCACGCGGCCCGTCGCGGTGGCCTGGCGCAGCCCAATCCAGGGCAGGGTGAGCGTCAGGGGCAAGGTGGCGGGCGCCGACACGAAAGGCGGCAACGGGATCGAATGGTGGCTCACGCGAGAGACCAGGACTGGCGCACAGGTCCTGGCCAGTGGGGCCATCGAGCGGGGCGGGGTGCAGCCGATTCCCGCAGGCGCCGATGCCGCGAAGCTGGCCGTCGAGCCCGGCGACCTGCTCTCACTGGTCGTTGGCCCCAAAGGCAGCCACTCGCACGACACCACCACTGTCGAACTGGTCATCAAGGAGGCAGGGGGAAAGGCCCGCGCGTGGGATCTGACGAAGGACCTGGTGGACAGCATCCAGGCCAGTAACCCCCACGCGGACTCGCTGGGGAACCCAGCCGTGTGGCACCTGTACGCTCCGGAACGCGATGCCCAGCCTGAGCCTGCGTCGCTGGTGTTCCCGTCAAGAGCGACGAGCGCGCGCGAGTTCGAGAGGGAGCTCGCTGCACGGCGCCTCAAGACCATCCGCCAGCGCGTGCGCGAGCACGCGGAGCAGACCTGGGAAGGCGCCATGCAGGCCATGCACCCCGGGGGCGACTGGCCGCCTTACCCGAAGCCTGAGTTCGAGCCGGCGGCGCAGATCGACGTGCCGGACCGACGCCTGACGGATGCCTGGCGCTGTGGCACGTGGCACCTCCTGCGCGTGCTGAAGAAGGACCCGCAGGGCCGCTACATCCTGCGCGACTTCCCCTACGATGCGCTGGCCCACGAAACGTTCCTGATCGTCCGCGCGCTCGACCTCCAGGGTATGCACCAGGCGGCCCGCGACGGGCTGGCCCGGTGGCTCGAGCGCGACGAGAAGAAGCCTGCGAAGATGGACGGCCTGTTCGCCGACACGATTGGGGCCATGAGCGGGGTGGAATGGGACTGGCAGCACGCCGGCGGGCCCGGCGTCATGCAGTGGCAGATGGTCGAGCACTACCTCCTCACCGGCGACAGGGACTGGCTGGCCCGCGCCGCCCCCAAGCTCCAGGCCAACGCCGACTGGATGATTCGGCAGCGACGCGGCTATCTCAAGGATGTGCCCGGCCACGAACGGCTATGGACCCATGGCCTGCTGCCGCCGCACAACACCTGGGACAGCACGAACTGGCGGCCGTGGTATGAGTCCAACGCCAACTGCTGCTTCGGCCTCAGCCGCTTTGCCGAGGCCATCGCCGATCTGGACCCCGAGCTTGGCAAGAAGTATGCGGCCGAGGCCCAGGCATATGCCAGGGACGTCCTGGCCGCGGTGGAGAAGTCCTTCGTGCTCTCGCCCGTGATCCGCGTCCGCGACGGGACCTATCGTTCGTTCCTGCCGCCGACGCCGTACATCCGCGGCCCGGCCAGCCGCTGCATGCCCACCTCCTTCGGCAGTCCCGAGCACACGCCGGGGCTCTACCCTGACGCGATCCGCGGCGGCGTGCACCTCATCAACCTGTCGGGCCTGCTGCCCCCCACCGACCCGCGCGCCCAGGGCGTGATAGACGTCCTGGAGGACCGTCTGCTCCTGGAGCACCACCGCCTGCCCATGCGAACCCGGGGCTACGACCCCGAGACACACTGGTTCGGCCACGCCGGGTGGTACTACCAGTGCGGGATCGAGCGCACGGCCAACGTCCATCTTCAGTGGGATGATGTGCCCAACTTCCTCCGCTCCTTCTACAACCAGTACGCCGTCGACATCGTGGTCGGCCCCTACACATTCAACGAGCACACGACGCGAGGGCCTGCCGACAAGTCGTTCGAGGAGGCGGCGTTCCTCGAGCGCCTGCGCAACATGCTCGTGATGGAAGAAGGCGACTCTCTCTGGCTGGCGCGGGCGACGCCGCGGGCGTGGCTGACCCAGGGAAGGCGGATTGCGGCGAGGAACATGCCCTCCCATTTCGGCACGGTCACCTACGAGATCGTCTCCGACGCCGACAACGGCAGGATCGCCGCAACCATCGAGTTGCCCCCTCGCAAGCCGCCCAAGGCGATCCTCCTGCGGCTCCGCCATCCCGAGGCTGCGCCGATCAAGAGCGCGACGATGAACGGTCGGCCCTGGGCCGACTTCGATGCGGCGAAGGAGGTCATCCGGCTGCGCGACGTGAAGGGGGCGATCAAGGTGGAAGCCGCTTACTGACCTGCGACCGGCCCTGGGCACTGCGGTCGGGGATGACAATGGGATCAGTCCACCGGATAGTATGGCGGCAGATCGCAGGGATGTTCCCTCCACCCGCGTTCCGCGCCGAAGTAGGCGTAGATGTCTTTCCAGTGGTCCCAGTTTTCGATGCTCTTGCCGGCGTGCTGGCCCAGGAGGCGGTTGGTTGGCACCCAGGCCAGGCAGGCGTAGCAGGTGAAGCTCTGCTCGTCGATCTTCGTCCAGCCGTAGTGAGGATACTTCCGCAGGAGATACGGGAAGTCCTCCCTGGTGACGACCTGCCGCCGAGGCCCCAGGATCACCTGGAGGCCCTCGGCCTGGCGCGTGAACCACTGCCGGGCGGCTTCGTAGGCGCTGACCGGCTCGCCGTCGATGGCGACGCAGCCGCCATACGTGGGCTCGAAGCAGACCCATCCCTCCCGCTCATTTGACCAGACCTCCACGATATTGTGGTTGCTGAGGCGGTAGTTCTCTTCCGCGCGGCGCACGCTGATCGGCCGCGCGACCCACCCGAGCGCCGTGGCGGCCGCGCAGAACACGATCGCACAGTGCGCGCAGTAGAAGGTATGCCCCGCTGCGCAAGCCTCGAGGATCTCCAGCGCGTTCTCGGTCTGAAGGGTCGGCCGTCCGAACAGGTAGAACTGTCCGTACGTCCACTCCGCGAGGCGCAGGAGCTTGTCCATCTCGCTGCCGGTCGCGACCAGCGAGTCGAGCCTGTACGCCTCGCGGAACTGCGAGAGCTTCTCGCTCCGCGGATCTTCGAAGAGGAAGCTGTCCACGAACTGCTTCTGCGACGACGTCAGACGAATGGCCATGCGGTCTCCCGACTGCGGACAGCCCGCGGTCCTGCGCCGACCGTCAGTCCTTCTCAATCAGGCTGAGCCAGCGGATTTCGCCGTAGCCGTTGTGAGAGACCGACAGGGGCGCGGGTCTGGTGACAACGACATCGGTCTCGACGAACTCGGCTCTCTTGCCCAGGGCCATCGGCAACGGCTTCTTCAGCCCCTCGACCAGCAGAACCCCGTGGAGTCTCCGGCTAACGCCGGCTGGCCGGGCCGTAGACCTCGATCTCCGAAAGCCAGAGCTTGTTCGCCAGGTCGCCGACGGGCATGTAGCGGAGCTTCGCGGTCGTGATCGCGGGGAACTGGTGCACGTGGATGACGTCGCGGTTCCAGTGGGTGTGGACGACCTCTTTCCAGTCGCCGTCCAGCCAGGCCTCGACCTTGACCTCTTCGGGCACGGCCTCGGGGTGGTCGGGCGATTCGCAGACCACGACCGTGCCGATGGCGACCGGCTCCTTCCACGTGAGCTCCCACGTGGGCGGGCTGGGGACGAAGGCGAGGTACTCGAGCTTCGTGCGGTCAAACCAGCCGCCGGGCGGCGAGTCCCGCTTCCCGTCGTTCAGGCTCACGCTTCGGTCCGGGTCAATGCGCTCTTTCCACCAGCTTCGTGACGGGAGGTACTTCACGGTCGCCTGCGGCGCGAGATTGGGCGCTCCCGCAGGGACGGCGGTCTGCGGCGATTTGGGCGCGGGCAGGCGTAGCGTGGGGGTCGGGTCGGGCGCCAGCAGCAGGTTGTGGGTGTCGGGCCGCCAGACGAGCGGCGTGAGGGCCGTCTCCCAGAGCTTCTTGCCGTCCGCGCCGAAGCGGCGGACGATCCCACGGCCGTCGCCGACGACTGTCTCGCCCGACGGCCCCGCGAGACGAATCACCGCTCGGGCATCGACGTTACCCTGCCAGACGACGCGGCCGCTGAACTCGACGACGCCGACCCCGCCCGTCGCGGTGGCAAAGGCCACGCGCCCCGATTCGGGCAGCAGGCCGAGCGTCGTGATCATCCCGCCGCCCGCCGGCACGAAGCCGCCGACCTGGCCGCCGCCGTTCATCAGGCGGACGGCGCCCCCCACCTCGCCGATGGCGTAGCGGAGGCCGTCGGGCGCGAAGGCGCTCGCAGTCACCTCGTCGGGCGCCTTCCAGTGCCAGAGGAGCTTGCCGTCGCGGAAGGCGAAGAACTCGCGGTCGCCGACGACGAGCAGGTGGCCGTCGAAGAGCTGCACGCGGCCCATCGTCGAGCCGACGGGCAAGGAGACCTGGTCGAGGGTCGCCCCGGTGGCCGCGTCGCGCATGAACAGCTTCCCGTTGTGCTGGAGGACGAAGCGCCTGCCGTCCGGTGAGAGCCGGACCTGGGGGAAGCTCGCGGTGTCCGGCCAGGCATGGCTTTCGGGGCCTGGGGCGTTGTAGTGGACGGAGTCGTCCCGCGCGACGACCTTGCGAGCCTTGAGGTCCCAGACGGCGATGCCCTTGCTCCCGGCGGCCCCGAGGCGGCGACCGTCGGGGGTCAGGCTGAAGGACGCCTGCTTGAGGAAGTTGTCCGCCTGCTCGGGGAAGTTCGGTGTGCAGTCGCGCACGCCGCCCACGCGGCGGCCGGGCGCGGCGACGCGCAGCATCGGCTTGCCCTCGCGATCGTTAAGCTTCAGGTAGAGCGTCGTCGGGTCGTTCTCGTGCGACAGCACCGCGAAGCCGCCGGCAAAGGTCTCGAGGCGAACGGGGAAGAACTTGCCCGCCAGATCCTTGCCCAGGGCGCGGCCCTGCCCGTCAAGGACGAACAGGTTGTTGCCCCAGCCCTTGAGCCCCGCGGCGATCCGCGTGCCGTCGGGCGACGCGGCCAGTTCCGAAATGGGCACGCCGACGAAGCGCCGGATACCCTCGACCTTCGTCTCGCCCTGCTCCTGGGCGGCCACGGCGTCGAAGAGGACATTGGGCTCAGCGTCCGGCTCCAGAACCGGGGGCGGGGACGCGAGCGCCTTGGCCGCCGCGAGGAGTCCCTCCGGATCGCCCCCGGAAAGCGAGATGGCGTCCTCCGTGTCGTAGGCCGCCATGGCGGCGAACTGCACCAGGCCCCGACCTGGCCCGGGGTCGGTGGCCGTGAGCTGGATCGGCAGGGCGTTCGTCTTGATGACGCCGCTCGGAAGGGCAGGCGTGTCGAAGGCGATGACGAGGGTGTACT
>JADHXT010000184.1 GCA_016782825.1 Candidatus Brocadiia bacterium
ACCACTTCGTCGATGCGGTTGAGGAACTCGGGCAGGAACTCCTGCTGGAGCAGCCCGGTGACGCGCTGCCGCATCTGGGCCTCGTTCTCCTCGCCAGCCAGGTCGCGGATCCACTGCCCGCCGATGTTGGACGTCATGATGACCACCGTGTTGCGGAAGTCCACCGTGCGGCCCTGGCCATCGGTGAGTCGTCCGTCGTCGAGCACCTGGAGGAGGACGTTGAACACTTCGCGGTGGGCCTTCTCGATCTCGTCCAGCAGCACGACGGAGTAGGGGCGGCGGCGGATGGCCTCGGTGAGGCGGCCGCCCTCCTCGTAGCCCACGTAGCCGGGCGGCGCGCCGATGAGGCGGGCCACCGAGTGCTTCTCCATGAACTCGCTCATGTCGATGCGCACCATGGCGTCCTCGGAGTCGAAGAGGAACTCGGCGAGGGCCTTGCACAGCTCGGTCTTGCCGACGCCCGTGGGGCCGAGGAACAGGAATGAGCCGACCGGGCGAGTGGGGTCCTGGAGGCCCGACCTGGCGCGGCGGACGGCGTTCGACACGGCGGTGATCGCATCGTCCTGGCCGACGACCCGCTCGCCGAGGCGTTTCTCCATGGTCAGGAGCTTCTCGCGTTCGCCTTCGAGCAGGCGCGACACGGGGATGCCCGTCCACTTGCCCACCACCTCGGCGATGTCCTCGGCGTCGACCTCCTGCTTGAGCATGGCTTGGTCTTGCTGGAGCGTGGTGAGATCAGCGGACCTCTTTTCGAGGTCCTGCTGGAGTTGGGGGAGCGTGCCGTAGCGCAGCTCGGCGGCCCGTTCGAGTTCGCCCTCGCGCTGGGCTCTCTGGAGTTCGACGTGGGTGTTGTCGAGAGCGGCCTGGATGTCCTGGATGTCTTTGAGGAGCGCGCGTTCGCTGTTCCAGTGGGCGGTGAGCCCTGTGAGCTGCTCGTTGAGGTCGGCGATGGTCTTCTCGACTTTCGCGAGGCGCTCGGCGGAGGCGGCGTCGGGCTCTTTCTTGAGGGCCTCGCGCTCGATCTCGAGCTGCCGCACGCGGCGTTCGAGCTGGTCGATCTCAGTGGGTTTGCTGTCGATCTCCATGCGGAGTTTCGAGCCGGCCTCGTCCATGAGGTCGATGGCCTTGTCGGGCAGGAAGCGTCCGCTGATGTAGCGGTGCGACAGATGGGCCGCGGCCACGAGAGCCGGGTCCTGGATGCGGACGCCGTGGTGGGCCTCGTAGCGTTCCTTGAGGCCCCGCAGGATGGCGATGGTGTTCTCCACCGACGGCTCGCCGACGAACACGGGCTGGAAGCGCCGCTCGAGGGCGGCGTCCTTCTCCACGTGCTTGCGGTATTCGTCGAGGGTGGTGGCGCCCACACACCGCAGCTCGCCGCGGGCGAGGGCGGGCTTGAGCATGTTAGCCGCGTCCACGGCTCCCTCGGCGCTGCCGGCGCCCACGAGCGCGTGCATTTCGTCGATGAAGAGAATCACCGTGCCTTCGGCCTCGGCGATGGCGCGGAGGAGCGCCTTGAGGCGGTCTTCGAACTCGCCGCGGTACCTGCTGCCGGCGATGAGCGCGCCGATGTCGAGCGCGAGCACGCTCTTGTTCTTGAGGCCATCGGGCACGTCGCCTTCCACGATGCGCTGGGCGAGCCCTTCGACGATGGCCGTCTTGCCGACGCCGGGGTCGCCGATGAGCACGGGGTTGTTCTTGGTGCGGCGGGAGAGCACCTGGATGACGCGGCGGATTTCCTCGTCGCGGCCGATGACGGGGTCGAGCTTGCCCTGGCGGGCCAGCTCCACGAGGTCGCGGGTGAAGCGCTGGAGCGGCTGATACTTGCCCTCGGGGTCTTCGTCGGTGACGCGCTGGCCGCCGCGGATGTCCTTCAATGCGTCGAACACGCCGTCGGGCGCGACCCCTGCGGCTTCGAGGGCGGCTCCGGCCGGGGCCGTGGTGTCGGCGGCGAGGGCCACGAGCAGGTGCTCGCCGCTGATGTACTCGTCCTTGAGCCGGCGGGCCTCTTCCCAGGCTTTGTCGAAGGCTTTCTGGAACGAGTCGCCGAGGTAGTGCTGGCCCCCGGAGACCTTGGGCCTGCGCGCGAGTTCGTCCTGGACGGCGCGCAGGAGACCCGCGCGGTCGGCGCCGAGCTTATCGAGTATGGCGGGCACCACGCCGTCGCGCTGATGGAGCAGCGCGGCCAGCAGGTGGACGCCGCCGATCTCCTGGTGTCCGGCATCGGTGGCGAGGTCTTGCGCGGCCTGGATGGCCTCGCGTGCCTTGATGGTGAGCTTGTCGAATCGGATCGCCATGGCGCGGTCCCTCCGTACGGATCCCGGCGGTGGCCGGGAGAGCCGGTGTGTGTTGCATCGCCGGGTCGGTTAGAGAGTTCGCGGTGCGCGGGCCGGGACGCTAGTCGTCCTTGACCTCGTAGTCGGCGTCGATGACTTCGTCGTCTTCGGCGCCGTCCTGCTGGGGGGCCTCGGGGTCGGCTTCGTCGGTTTCGGCGGCGGCGCCATCGGCCTGCTGTGCCTGTTCCGCTTGCTCGTACATGGCCTGAGAAAGCTTGTGCATGGACGTTTCGAGCTCTTCGACGGCCACGCGGATCTCGTCGATCTGGTCGTCTTTCACGGCCTTCTCCACGCGGTCGCAGGCGTCTTCGATGGCCTTCTTGTCGTCATCGCCAAGCTTGTCGCCGTGCTCCTTCAGCGTGCGGCGTGCGGCGTAGGCCGTTTGCTCGGCGCGGTTTTTCTCGTCGACGAGCTCCCGCTTGGCCTTGTCCTCATCGGCGTGGTCGTCGGCTTCCTTGCGCATGTTCTCGACTTCATCGCGGGTGAGGCCGGAGGACGACTTGATGGCGATGGACTGTTGCTTGCCGGTGCCGAGGTCCTTGGCGCCCACGTTGAGGATGCCGTTGGCATCGATGTCGAAGGCCACTTCGACCTGCGGCACGCCGCGGGGGGCGGGGGGAATGCCGGTGAGCTGGAAGCGGCCAAGGGTGCGGTTGTCGGCGGCCATCTCGCGCTCGCCCTGGAGCACGTGGATGTCCACGGCCGGCTGGTTGTCGCTGGCGGTGGAGAAGGTCTCGCGCTTCTGGGTGGGGATGGTGGTGTTGCGTTCGATGAGACGGGTCAACACGCCGCCCAGGGTCTCGATGCCCAGGGAGAGCGGGGTGACGTCGAGGAGCACCACGTCGCCCACCTCGCCGGCCAGGATGCCGGCCTGGATGGCGGCGCCCACGGCCACGACCTCGTCGGGGTTCACGCCCTTGTGCGGGTCCTTGCCGAAGATTCCCTTGACCATGGCCTGCACGGCGGGCATGCGGGTGGAGCCGCCGACCAGGATGACCTCATCCACGTCCTTGGGGCTGAGCTTGGCATCGGCAAGTGCCTGCACGCAGGGCTTGCGGGTGCGTTCGACCAACGGGTCGGCGAGCTGCTCGAGCTTGGCTCGGGTGAGGCCCATGTTCAGGTGCTTCGGGCCGGAGGCATCGGCGGTGATGAAGGGCAGGTTGATGTCGGTCTGCATCGAGGTGGACAGCTCGCACTTGGCCTTTTCGGCGGCCTCCTTCAGGCGCTGGAGGGCCATGTGGTCGTCGCGCAGCTCGATGCCGTTTTCCTTCTTGAACTCGTCGGCGATGTAGTCGATGACCACCTGGTCGAAGTCGTCGCCGCCGAGGTGGGTATCGCCGTTGGTGGACAGCACCTCGAACACGCCGTCGCCCACCTCGAGGATGGAGATATCGAAGGTGCCACCACCGAGGTCGAACACGGCGACCTTCTCGTTGTTCTTCTTGCCGAGGCCGTAGGCCAGTGCAGCGGCCGTGGGCTCGTTGACGATGCGCTCGACCTTGAGACCGGCGATCTCGCCGGCATCCTTCGTGGCCTGGCGCTGGCTGTCGTTGAAGTAGGCCGGCACGGTGATGACCGCGCGGTCCACCTTCTCGCCCAGGTAGTCCTCGGCGGCTTCGGCCAGCTTGCGGAGAATCATCGCCGAGACCTCGGGCGGGGTGTATTCCTTGCCGTGAGCGTGGACTTTCACCAGCTCATCCGGGCCGCCCGCCACCTGGTAGGGGACGAGCTTCTCTTCGGAGCTCACCTCGTTGTGGCGGCGCCCCATGAACCGCTTGATCGAGAAGATGGTGTTCTGCGGATTGGTGATGGCCTGGCGCTTGGCCTGGACGCCCACAAGCCGCTCGTCACGGTCGGTGAAGGCCACGACCGACGGGGTGAGCCGCGCGCCATCCGCGTTGGTGATCACCGTGGGCTCATCGCCCTCGATCACCGCCACGGCGGAGTTGGTGGTGCCCAAGTCGATACCGATGATCTTCTTCGATGCCATCTTGGCCTCCTGTTGCCGTGCGTCGCACGCACAGCCAGCTATGGTCATGGCACGGGGGTGCCACTTTTGGCAGTTTCTGTCTACTGGCTCCTAGCAATCGCAAACCTCGTGCCAACTGCAAGACGTCAGCAGGCCCGGCTGTAAACATCTGTTCTATTATAGGTTACGCATACGGGCTGGAGCGTGACATCCTCCCGTTCGCTGCCAAAATGGCAGGCGCACAACACCCATCCTGCTCGGCAAGGGGATCCAAGTCGGCTCTGACACAACAGCCGCCGCGGGACGGCTGGCTCACTTGGGGGGAGGGGCGGTGTCCTCGGATTGCACGCCCACGAGCTTGCGCCGGATCGTGGCCTGCCGCTTGCTCAGCTCCGCCGCTTGTTCGGCGAGCAGACGCTGGGCCAGGCGGTAGGCCTGTGCGGCTTGGCCTGGCAGGTCCTGCTTCCGTGCCTGGTCGGCCATTTGCTCGAGCGCGCGCCAGTCGCCCTCCTGTTCGGCCTCCGAGAGCTGCTGCTCCCATGTGGACGCTTGTGCCTCGGACGGTGCGGGGGCCGTCGAGCTGGAGGCCGCATGTCGGGTCGCGGGGACGCTGCCGCCGCTTGGGCTGGCGGGGGCGGGGCGCGTGGCGTAGTAGAGCACGACGGCAATCGCCAGTAGCGCAGCGAGAAAGGCGCCGATAGAGGCGACAGCCAGGCGGCTCTGGCCCGGAGCATGCGTGCGGTCCACGGGCACCACGGTGGGCGACTTGCACTTCGGGCACACGAGGTGGGCATTCGGCCCTGCTGGCTCCGCGATGGCGTAGGAGGCCTCGCAGTGCTGGCAGTAGACGTGGATGCGGGGGCTGGCCATTGGGTACCTTCTGTGTTGCGGCCCGGGCGTGTTGGCTAATCGAGCCGAAGCGTGTGCCCGAGCTTTTCCTTCTTCGCTTCCAGGTAGCGCCGGTTGTATGGGTTGGGGCTCACTTGCAGGGGGACCTGTTCGACGATCTCGAGGCCGAAACCCGTCAGGCCGTGGATCTTCTTGGGGTTGTTCGTCAGGAGGCGAATCTTGCGGAGGCCAAGGTCCAGGAGAATCTGCGCCCCGATGCCGTAGTCGCGGAGGTCGGCCTTGAAGCCGAGCTCCTCGTTGGCCTCCACGGTGTCGAAGCCGCTATCCTGGAGGAGGTAGGCCCTCAGCTTGTTGGCGAGGCCGATGCCGCGGCCCTCCTGCCGCATGTAGAGCACCACGCCGCGTCCCTCGGCATTGACGGCCTCGAGCGCGGCCTGGAGCTGGGGGCCGCAGTCGCAACGCAGGCTGCCGAAGGTGTCGCCGGTGATGCATTCGGAGTGGACGCGCACGAGCGCCGGCTCGTCGCTGGGCACGCTGTTGCCGTCCTCGTCGAGCTGGAGGCCCTTGGTGAGTGCGATGTGCGGGTGGGGATCCACCAGGCTGCGGTAGCACATGAGATCGAAATCGCCCCACAGCGACGGCAGCGGCACGTGGGCCACCTCGCGCACGATCAGGGTCTCCGTGCGGCGGCGATGCGCGATGACGTCGGCCACGGTGCAGATGCGGAGGTCGTGCTGGGCGGCGAACGCCTCGAGCTGTGGCATGCGGGCCATGGTGCCATCGTCGTTCATGATCTCACAGATGACGGCGCTCGGATTGAGGTCGGCGATGCGGCAGAGATCCACGGACCCCTCGGTCTGGCCCGCGCGGGCCAGCACGCCGCCTTCGCGGGCGCGCAGGGGGAACACGTGGCCCGGCGTGCACAGCTCCGACGGATCGCAGTCGGCGCGGCAGGCCGTGGCGATGGTGTGTGCGCGGTCCTGTGCGGAGATGCCCGTCGACACGCCTTCACGGGCCTCGATGGAGATGGTGAAGGCCGTGCCCAGCTTCGATGGCCCGCGCCGCGGCGCGAGAGGGAGCTGGAGGTGGTCCACCTGCTCGGGCGGCAGGGCGAGGCAGATGAGGCCGCTGCCGTGCTTGGCCATGAAGGCGATGCCCTCGGGGGTCACCTTCTCGGCGGCAAGAACCAGATCGCCCTCGTTCTCGCGGTTCTCGTCGTCCACGAGGATGATCATACGGCCGGCGCGGAGATCCGCGAGGGCATCCTTGATCTTGCACGCAGGACTCATGCGATGAAGGCTCCACTATTGGCGAAAAAATCAGTTTATCAAATGGCGGCCATTCTTTCAAGACGTTCACAAGCCGGCGGCGCGGAATATCTCACGCCGAGGGAGCGGAGGAAGGGGAGGCGAGAGAAGATCATCACGCATCACGCGAATGAGCGAATGCCACAAATGAAGATGGGGTTCAGGGCGGTTGACCCATGGCCCCAACCATTCGCCGCGCCAGGATCGCATGGTGCCTCCTGACGTGCGTCAGCCTGTCGGAGTGCGGCGGCTGAGCCTGCCCTGAGCGAAGCCGAAGGGACGCCGCTGTGACTTCCGAACGGGATCACCACGGAGGCATGGAGAACACCGAGAGGAAGGCGGCCTCAGGTTGACATAGACGTCTGAAGCCCCCGGTCGGGGGCGACGGAACGCAGAGAGACCTGTGTCTAGAACTTGATGATGCCCTTCTTGCGCAACTCGTGCGCCAGCTTCAGCATCTCCAGCATCTCGGGTGTGAACTGACACCCGATGTCGCCCCCGTCCGAGGCCCGCTTGCGGCAAGGGCTTGTCGGCTTGAGGCGGTAGTC
>JADHXT010000185.1 GCA_016782825.1 Candidatus Brocadiia bacterium
TGGCCTCCCTGCTCACCGACCCCGTCATGTGGCTGTGCGCTCTGGCCTTCCTCTTCTTCTTCCCACTGGAGGCCGCAACGGGGGCGTGGACGACCACCTACCTGCGCGACAGCGGCCTCAGCGAGGGAGCGGCTTCGGGCATGCTGTCCGCCTTCTGGCTGATCTACACGGCGTCGCGACTGGTCACGGCCCTGGCGGTGAGGGTTCTTGGCCTGCCGGCCGGGGGCGAGGCCGTGTTGATTCTCATTCTCGCGGCGGCGTCCGTCGCGGTGTTGTCGGGCATCGTGTGGGGCCGTGGCCGCGCGATGGCCATCACGATGATCCTCGCCGCGGGCATCATCTTCGCCCCCATCTTCCCCAACATCATGGCCGTGCTCCTCGGCCATTTCGAGCCCGCCGTCCACGGTCGGGCAGTGGGCCTCCTGTTTGCCATCGGGAGCATCGGCACCGTGACGATCCCCGCGGCGATGGGCGCCTACGCCAAGCGCACGAGCGTCCAGCGCGGCTTCCTCATCGCCGTCGGCTCCGCCGTGTGCCTGACCGTGCTCGCGCTGATCCTCGTCCTCAAGGGATGAAGGGCGCCGCCGGGGCACGACGACGGCACCGTGTGGATCGACTCCGGCTGTGCCGACACCTGCGTCGGCCTCGCCACCGCCCAGCTCGCCGACATCCTCGCCTTCACGAAGGCCAACAGCTTCTGACGGAACTGTGAGGGACGAGGTCCGAGGGACGAGGGGCGGGCAGACGCGCTTGCGAGGAAGGCGACAGCGACGGTATACTGGTCGCGACGCGCTGCCTGTGTTGCGGAGGGACCGCGATGGACCATTTGGCGATCCCGAACGACCTCCCCCATTTCTTGCTCGCGATCCTCGTGGTGTTCGGCGGCGTGTTCCTCCTGTTCCCGCGGCAGCTGCAGGTCTGGGGCTACGCTTGGGAACGTCTGCGAGGCTTCGAGCCGGTGAAGGGCCATCCCTTTCACTCGCCTCGGTGGACTGCGGTGATGCGGGCGCAGGGTGCCCTGTGCATCATCCTGGTGCTGCTACTGTGGCGGGGCAGCACGCATGGTAGACCGCCCTCTCCGGCGCCACAGCCATCCAGCGTCAAGGAGGCACTGGACCGGGTGGCAGAGAAGATGCCGGGGCCTGCCCAACCCAAGCAGAAGTCAGACCGCCCTAGTACAGGCGACTAGGGATGGGGGCCTCGCCGCACGGCCTCCTCGAGATCCGTTCACGTCGCGAGACACGGGGAACGCGGTGAGCGAGCGCAAGCACATCAAACTCATCCGAGAGAGCGACTATGTGGCCGAGGTCGAGGTGACGCTGCTGGAGTCGCCAGACGCCTGGGCACCCCATCTGTCGCTCGAGGACGCCGAGAAGCTCGACCAGGTCCGCCTGGCGCTGCGCCGGCGCGACCTCGCCGTGGCGCGGCAGCACGGCCGCGTCTATCGCTTGACCCCCGTGACCGCCGACTGAGGGGAATCGCCGGCATCTCGTCTCTGTTGAAGTGCCTCCCGGGCCGCAGAAGACTGGGGCCTGGGAGATCAAGAAAGGGGGCCGGCCATGCCCGACGCCCTGATCGTCTGCAATCCTGAGATCCTCAACGGCAAGCCGATCGTGAAGGGCACGCGGATCCCGGTCGGTCTCATCCTTCAGTGCGTCGCCTCCGGCATGTCCCGCGGCGACATCTTGCACGGCTATCCCACCCTGACCCCTGGGGGCCTCGACGCGGCGCTCGACTTCGCCGCTCAGCAGGACGCAGGAGATGGAACTCGGGCGGAATGATCCCTGCTGGTGCGGTTCCGGCAAGAAGTATAAGAAGTGCCACATGCATCGGCAGACAACGGAGCCGCTCAGCCGGCAGGAAGTTCTGGGCCGCTTCAAGCGGGCCACGACGAAGCGGTACTGCCTGCACCCCGAAAGCGGGCCGGGAGCATGTAGTGCCACCATTGCGAGATCACACACGATCCCTAAAGCGGCGCTGCGACAGATCGCGGATCGGGGCCACGTCCGACAGATCGGTGTCGAGCTTTTCCCCGCAGGTGGGACCAATGGGCTGGCGCCGGTCCAAGACGTTGGTCTCAACGACGCATCTACGTTCACAGGCTTCTGCAGCCGACACGACAATGACACGTTCGAGCCGATAGAGAAACACGCCTTCCAATCCTCGCAGGAACACGCGTTCCTGGTGGCATACCGTACTCTCTGCTGCGAGGTGTTCAAGAAGAGGATCCACGCGGACGTCACACCCAACCTGCGGGAATCTGACCGAGGCAGGTCACTTGACGAACAGATCGCCATTCAACGCGAGGTGAATCAGTATCAGCAGCAGGTCGATACCGGCCTGCGTGAGCTAGAGCGGCACAAGGCCCGCTACGATGGACTGCTGACGACGGAGGATTACGCACCTGTCCGCTTCTACGTCGCCCATCTGGCCTCATGCCCGGAGATCATGTGCTCCGGCGGGATAACGCCGGAGTGCGATTTCCACGGAAGACAGCTACATGACATCACCGACATCACCCTGGAGCAGGACTACCTTGCCTACTCGCTGTTTGGCACGCAGGCAGGCGGGATCGCCGTCTTTGCTTGGCTCGACGGCGGCACGGGGACGTGCCGGGGTCTCGTCTCGTCTTTGCACGCACTGGACGACCACGAGCTGCCGGACGCCCTCGTGAGGTTCACCTTTGAGTTCCACGAGAACACCTTCCTCGCCAGCAGTTGGTGGGATGGCCTCACAGATCGGAAGGGGCGCGCGTTGAGGAAACGCGCGGGCAGAGGGCGGTCGCGCGACCCTATCCGCCCATCGGGCGCGCTCAGGGATGATGGGCTCGGCTTCGTGTCCTGGCAGGTCACCAGCCGGGACACGAATGCCGCCGGCCTGTGACCCGGCCGCGCGTTGACAGCGCGCCGACCGAATGCGTAGAATGGATGCGGAGGTGAGAGCGATGAAGCTGATTGTGACCCTGGAGCGCGACGAGACGGGGATGATCGTCGCACAGTGTCCCGCCATCCCGGGCTGCGTGTCGCAGGGCTCGACCGAGGAGGAGGCTCTCGCCAACATCCGCGAGGCGATCGAGGCCTGTGTCGAGGCTCGCGCCGCCAACGGCATGCCGGTGACCGTCGCCACCCGTGAGATCGAGGTCGCCGTCTAGTGGCGAAGCTGCCCGTTGTCTCCGGCGCTCGGGTCGTGAGGGCCTTCGAGCGCGCGGGATGGCGGATTGCGCGGCAGCGCGGAAGCCACGTCGTCCTCATCCGGACTGGGCATATCGCCAGCCTCTCCGTACCTCAGCATCGCGAAGTGGCACCAGGTACCCTCCGCGCGCTGATCCGGGCGGCGGGGCTGACCGTGGATGAGTTCGCCGCGCTGCTCTGAGCCGTGCCCACCAACCACAGAGGGGATAGCCGTGGAAACAATGTGGCTTGCAGCAGTTGTCTTCCTCGGAGGGATAGCTATGGCAGGCGCGACCGAGCCCGCCGACACGCTCCCGCCCGCCCCCAAGGGGCAAGCGTGGAAGCTCGTGTGGCACGACGAGTTCGACGGCGAGACGCTCGACGAGACGAAGTGGGACGTGCCGGAGTATAAGCGGCGGGATGCGTGGTGGAGCCGCAAGGCCATCGCGCTCGACGGCAAGGGCCATCTGGTGATGAAGACCCTCAAGGAGGGCGACAAGTACTACGACGCCTGCGTGCGGACGAAGGGCAAGTTCGAGCACGCCTTCGGCTACTACGTGGCGCGGATGCGGCTCCAGAGGCAGCCGGGACACTGGTCGGCCTTCTGGATGTATGGCAACGGCGTGGGGAAGATCGGCCACGGCGGCATGGACGGCACCGAGATCGACATCATGGAGAAGCCCTGGCTCGACGACCGCGTGCAGCAGACCCTCCACTGGGACGGCTACGGCAAGGCACACAAGTCGAAGGGCAAGGTGGTGCGGGTGCCCGGCGTGATGGAGGGCTGGCACACCTTCAGCCTGCTGTGGACGCCCGACGAGTATGTCTTCTACGTGGACGGCAAGGAGACGTGGCGGACGGCGGCGGGCGGGGTCTGTCAGGTGCCGCTCTACCTCAAGCTCAGCGACGAAGCCAAGTTCAGCGGCTGGGCGGGCGACGTCCGCAAGGCCAAGCTCCCCGACGAGTTCCTCGTCGACTACGTCCGCGTCTACGATCTCGTCGACGCGAAAACGGGCAAGGCAGTGATGAAGGCAAAGCCGCTGAAGTAGCCGGGCAACTCGTTGGGGAATACCGAAGGGGTCGACCCATGACATGCATCCGAGCCGTTGGCTTGACTGTCGCTTGCTTGTTCGCGGCGGCAGCCGCATCCGCACCTCCGCCCAAGGCCCAACCCCGCAAGTGTCCGGCGGACAAGGTCGAGATCGGCGGGCATGACGTTGCGGAGATCCTGGCGATGTTGGGCGCCAGGCGCGACGTGGGGGCCACAGACGAGCAGTTGCGTGCGTACGCCAGCCACTTCGACAGGTCTGACCCCAACCATGACGGCAAGCACACGCGGGCCGAGTATGTCGACGGGGGCCGCTACATGACGCCGCAGGCGCGGGCGGGCATCTTCGGCGCGACGGACAACAATGCCGACGACGTGGTGACGCGCGCGGAGTATGTGCTGAACCGCACCATCACCGACGAGGCCAAGGCCATCGTGCAGCGGACCGACTCGGACAAGAACGGCAAGGTGACTCGGGCCGAGTTCGTCAAGGGCTCGCCCATCGAGGACAAGGCGCTGGCGGGGGCGGTGTATGATGCGTTGGACACCAGCGGCGACGGGGTGATCACCGTGCCCGAATACCTCCGCGTATGGGGCGGGTGGGCGCGGCCGAACTACAAGGCGCAGGAGGCGGCGATCGCCGACCGCCTGGCGAAGCTGGGCAAGGAGAGCGACAACGGCGGCAGACCCGCCGGCGGGCCGCCGAGCGTCGAGCAGATGTTCAAGATCATGGACCGCGACAAGGACGGCACGCTGACCAAGGCGGAGTTCCGCGGGCCGCCGCACGTCTTCACCGCCGCCGACAAGGACAAAGACGGCGTGGTGACGCGTGCGGAGATGGAGGCCTTCCGGGCCCGCACCGGGAAGGGCGGAACAGCCCCCGGACCGCCCGGTCGCGCGCGCGCGGAGTTCGCGACGCCCCACGCGCTCAACCCCGCGATCGTCAAGAAGGACCACAACCTGGTGGTGGACAAGGACGGCCGCGAGGTGGCCCCACAGGGCAGGCCCATCCAGGAAGGCTACCGACTGGTCCGCCTCGCACGGCCCATCGAGGGCCACGACAGACGCGCCTATGCCAAGGCGTTCTCGATCATGGCGCCGATCCGCGATGCCCTCATCCACCGCCTCGACAAGACGCCTCCGGCGGAATGGAAGACGCTCACGGCAATCCTGGAGAAGAACCGCATCAAGACCAGGCAGTGGCTGAAAGGGCCCACGCCGCGGGACAACACCTACTCGAGTCAGGGCATCTTCGAGCATCTGAGAAGCACGTACGCCGGGAAGATCCCCGCCAAGGCCGTGCCCGGAAACACATACGCCGATCGTGACTATCACGCGATGATGAAGTACCTCGACGAGACGGAACTGGAGCTGAAGTTCCGCACGTTCTCGGCGGACTTCGACTTCACGAATCCTGAGGGCGTGGACCCACGTCCTCACCCAGCGGAAAGCCTGATCGAGTAGAGCGGGGCGCCGTTGTCAGAACCTCTGCCACGGGCTGCTAGTGTAGTGTCTCGGAGTTGATGGCGTTTATCGAGGCCAGTGCCGCGGAGCTCTTCGCTCGTAGTTCCGCCTTCAGCCCGCCCTGAGCGAAGTCGAAGGGGCAAGCGAAGCGACGCCCTGGGTCGCCGACGACCCAAGGGCCAGCCCTGAAGGGGCGTCATAGGGCTGCATCACGTCGATGCCGCCCTTACAGGGCTGGGCCTGGGGTGGGCCTGTTCCCAGGGCGTCGCGGCTCGCCTTCGCTCCCCGCTTGCCCCTTCGACTTCGCTCAGGGCAGGCGCTGGGCTATCCCATGTCAGCCCTTCGGGCTGCTCGCAACGGGCCCCCGCAGACATCGCCATCACCTGCAATCCGGGGTTCCTCCCTGCGTGAAGGCTCCTGCCAGGTCGCGGAGAAGCGCATTGTTCCCAGGGAGTTCTGGATATGCGCATATCCGGATATGCGCATATGCGCATATCCGGATAACCTGCCCGCCGTCGCACTGGGCTCCTCGCTCTCGAAGGCACAGGCCGCGGCAGGTGGGGGCCTCGAATCCGCGTCGCATTCGGTTGATCCCGGCCGGGGGTGGGTGTAGACTTGTGTATGCAGTCTCGCCACGTTCCACATTCCCAGACGCACGAGACGGCGACGCGGTCGCCCGGCCGGGCCGCGCGATGGGCTCTGGCCCTCGCGGTGGGGCTCGTGGCGTGCCCGGGCTGCACGTTCCTCCGCAAGGCGTATGTCTATACCGGGGACAGGTTTAAAGACGCGGCGGATATGGCGGATCTGGGCGTGACGATGACCGGGAACCGCACGTACTCGGTCTATGCCTGCGCCGGCGGGCTGTTCACCCTTGGGGGCGGCACCATCGACGGCTACTTCACGGGCATCGGGGGGAGCCGGGTGGGGGTCTTCCGCCATTACAACAAGACCATCGGCCTCGGGCTCTATAGTTACGAGGAATTTGGCTGGGGCGAGTTCGACCGCGGCGACCCCGAGACGCTCGATCGCCGCCACAAGGGCCTCATCGGCTGGCTCTTCTTCCGCAAGAAGGACAAGGACGACTGCGTGGGGCCTACCTGAGGCACCCGCGGCCCGTACGCCGGCGGCGTACGCACAGGACGCAAATGGAGCCCCTCGTGAATGCACTCCCTCCACGTAGGTTACGTGGGGCTCATGGGCAACCTGCACTACATCGAGATAGTGGACTTCATCCTGGGCATCCCGGGCTGGGACATCCGCGGCGACGACAAGGCCACCTGGCTGGTGAAGCAGGAGAAGGCGCGGTCGGAGCAGGAAGC
>JADHXT010000186.1 GCA_016782825.1 Candidatus Brocadiia bacterium
GCCGCCCCCCACGCCAGCGGCTCCCGCGGAGCCTGCTGCCGCCCCCGCAGCCACAGCCCCCCAAGCCCCCCCCAGCAATCCGCCCGTCCCACCCTTCCCGCCGCCTGACACTAGCACGTAGTCGGCACCCCACACGCTCTCCTTCCCGCTTCGCCGTCAGCACGCCGTTTGCTGCCTTGGCAGCGCTTGCATGAGGTGCGAGTTGGCGGTGGGGTGGCCCTTGGGCGTCGCGATCGCCTACGTCAGCCCGGGGCTGACGTCCTGCGCCTCAGCGAATCCCAGCTTCTTCATCTTCTGATGCAGCGTCTTGTAGCTGAGGCCGAGCCGTTCCGCGGCGCGGGTCTTGTTGCCGTGGGCGCGGCTCAGGGCATCGAGGATCGCCTCGCGCTCCACGGCTTCCTCCACCAGACGCACCCGCTCGGCCAGCGACAGGTGCCCGTCGGCCACGCCGGCGGGCATGCCCACGGCTTCGGCCGACAGCCGCACGGCCAGGTGGCGTGGCTCGATTCGGTCGGTGGCGAGCACCATGGCACGGCGCACCACGTGGTGCAGCTCGGCCACATTGCCCGGCCAGGGGTAGGCGACCAACACTTCGGTGGCTTCGGGCGAAAGGCTAGGCAGCTCCCTCCCCAATTCGCGGCCCGTGGCTTCGAGGACGACGTGGACGAGGTGGAGGATATCGTCGGCGCGCGATCGGAGCGACGGCACCGTGAGGATCGTGTCGGTGAGGAGGAGGTACAGGTCGCGGCGGAAGAGCCGGCCGGCCACGAGCTCGCGCAGCTCCGCCGCGGTGCCCGCGAGGAGCCGCACGTCGAGTGGAAGCGATGCCGTGCCGCCCACCCGGCGCACGCAGCCTTGCTGGAGGTACGCGAGCAGACCGTCCTGTGCCGCCAGGGGCAGACTTTCCACGTTGCCCAGGAACAGGGTGCCGCCGTTGGCCAGTTCCACCTCGCCGTGGGGGAAGATGCTGCGCGAGTCGGTTCCGTTGTCGTATCCGAAGAGCTCCAGGTCAGCAACGGCCGTGATGAGGCCGGCGCAGTCGATCGCGACGAAGGGGCTTCGTGCGCGGGTGGAACGCGCGTGGATCCACCGTGCGAGGATCTGCTTTCCCGTGCCGTGCTCGCCGAGGAAGAGAGCGGGACGGGTGGTGGCGGCCAGCTCGGTGGCGTGGTCGCGCAGGCGGGCGATGGCGCCGCTCGTCCCGAGAAGTTCGGTGAGAGGCGGCACGCGGCCGAGCCGCTCGCGGAGCGCCCCCACCTTGCGCGAAAGCCGGCGGTGCTCGGCGGCACGGGCGACGCTGGCCAAGGCTTCGGTGTTGCTGAACGGCTTGGTCAGATAGTCGTAGGCACCCAGGTGCATGGCCCTCACCGCCGTGTCCACGTCGTCCAAGCCCGTGACCATGACGACGGGGAGGTCGGCGTCGAGGCCATGCAACTCCTCGAGCACCTGGAGGCCGCTCACGTCGGGCAAGCCGATGTCCAGGAGCACCACATCGGGCGTGTCCTCGTGGGCCAGGCGCAGAGCGCTCGTGCCATCCGGAGCTTCGGTGGCTTGGTAGCCCGAATCGCGGAGCAGCATGCAGAGGAAGTTGCGCACGCTCTCCACGTCGTCGACTACCAACACATGGTCGGCACGTTCGGTGTGGTCCGGCACGGTGCCCCTTTCGCAGTGCGCGCAGGCTTAGACCCCAACATGCACGTGCAAACCACGTGCCCGTGGCCCTCACACGCAGAGGGAAGCGGGCACGCGCTGCAACCGCCTGCCCTGGTTGCACTTATGGGCACACGCCGCATGGCTGCCCCCACAAGGCGCGCGCGGCGGATGCCGAAACACGGGACCCTCCTACCCAGCGCGGTACACCGTCTGCCAATCGCACTTGCCCCGCCACACTCCGCGTGTACCATGCACGGCATCGATCCATCCCCTCCCCCGGCGCAAGGAGCCATCCGATGCCTGCTGCGCTCTGCATCGCCCACCGTGGCTTCTCGGCCACCGCCCCGGAGAATACGGCGGTGGCCGTGCGCAAGGGCATGGCCGCCGGTGCCGATGGCTGCGAGTTCGACGTCCGCCTGAGCCGCGATGGCGTGGTGGTGCTCATGCACGATGCCACGGTGGACCGCACGACGAACGCCACAGGCAAGGTGTGCGAGCACACCGCCGCCGAGCTGGGCCGGCTCGATGCCGGCGCCTGGAAGGACGAGGCCTTTGCCGGCGAACCCGTGCCGCGGCTGCGGGACGTGCTGGCGGTGATGCGGGGCACGGGGTGCCTGGCGGTGGTGGAGATCAAGGAGAGCGCCATCGCCGAGCCCGTGGTGGCGGCGGTGCGCGAGGCGGGGATGCTGGAAGCCACGGTGGTGATCGCCTTTGAGGAACAGGTGCTCGCAGACGCGGCCCGCATCGAGCCGGCGCTCCGCCGCGGCCTGCTCCTGGGCAGCGACGACGCCGGACCCGATGCCGCCAGCCTGGCGGCCCGCGCGGCGCGTTGCGGCGCCCACCTCGTCGACCTCCATGCGCCCATGCTGTCGGCCGAGCTGGTGGCCGGGCTCCACGAGCGCGGCTGCGACGCGTGGTGCTGGACGGTGAACGAGCGCGAGGAAATGGCCAAGCTGGCCGCGTGGGGCGTGGATGCGATCACAACGGATCACCCCGACGTAATGTTGGCGTGGCGCCAAAGCTCGGCAGCGGGCTAGGCGTCCAGCACGGCGATGGCTTCGACCTCCACCCGCACGTCGCGTGGCAGGCGCGCCACTTCCACGCAGGCGCGGGCCGGCGGCGCGTCGGTGAAGAATGTGGCGTACACGTCGTTCACCGCGCCGTACTCGTTGAGGTCCTGGAGGAACACGGTGGTCTTCACCACGTGGGCCAGGGTGCCGCCGGCGGCCTCGACCACGGCCTGCACGTTGGCGAGGGCCTGGCGGGCCTGGTCGGCGATGCCGGTCGGGATGTCGCCTGTGGCGGGGTCGATGGGCACCTGGCCGGCCACGAAGAGCAGGGTGCCGGCCTGGATGGCCTGGGAGTAGGGGCCGACAGGGAGGGGCGCGCGGTCGGTGAGCACGACGGTCTTGGTCATGGGGGTTCTCCCGGCGACGCGTGGGCGGGTCAGGCGTTCGGCGGCGGCTCGGCGACGGAGCGGGCGCGGTCGCCCACGGAGATGGGGCCCACCGCCGGGGTGCCGGCGAGCTGGGAGCGGTTGACGTTGAGCCGGGCCTGCTGGTTCGGCGCGTGGAGCATGGACACGGCGACGAGCTCGGAGCTGAGCGTGTGGGTGCCGCGGTCTTCGGGGCGGCTGGCCTCCTGGGCGCGCGGCGCGCAGGCGCGGCACACGGTGAGCTTCTGCTGCGGGTGGGCGGCCTGCACGTAGCCCTTCACAGCCTCCCAGGCGCCGAGGGATTCGCCGGTGTCGGGGTCGGCCACGTCCTCCACGGCGGCGTAGATGCAGAAGACCATGTCCTGGGCGACGCCGTGGGCTGTGCCCACGTTGAGGATGAGCGACTGGTCGTCCAGCAGCTTGGCCACCTTGGCTTCGATCGGGTCTGCCATGATGCCTGTCCTTTCGGAAAGAGGATGGACGTCGCCGCGCGGGGCTCAGCCGTCGGCGCCGGCGGCGGGCAAGGGTGCGGGACGCACGTCCCCCGCGGCTCAAGGTAGACCACAGGCGGCCGGATGTCAAGCGACGCCACACGCGCGAGCCGCATGGGGGCGTGAGGTACCTTTTGCCGCTTGATCCCGCACAAGGCTTGCGCTAGACTTGAGACGCGTGTACATGCCAGAAGACTCCCGCCGTAAGTGTCGGTACCACGCAGGCATGGGGGACGGCCGCCTGCTGCTGGTCCCACCTGTTGTGATCCGGCGGCACTTGCTCATCGGAGGTTGACGTTGAATCGAGCACTTGCTCTGGTGGTTCTGTGCCTCGGGATCGCGCTCTGTGTGGGCTCGTGCGGTCCGCCCACGGTAGAGGAGAAGGCTTCCGACACCGAGCTCGAGGCCTGGAGGGTGTGGCAGGAGAGCGGCCCCACGGCCGACAAGCCCAAGGCGCCTGCGAAAGCACCCACACCCCCTGCGAAGCCCGAGCCTCCCAAGGTCGCGCCCAAGGCCCCCAAGGTCGCGCCCAAGGCCCCCGACGCCAAAACTCCGGCCACCCCGCCCGCCAAGGTGCCGGCCAAGAAGGTGGCTGCGCCCGCGCCCAAACCCGCGACGCCCCCCACGCCCGCGCCCAAGAAGCCTGTGGCGCCCAAGGCCCCCAGCAAGGTGGCGGCAACGCCCAAGCCCGAGCCCGAGGCCGCGCCCGCGCCCAAGCCGAAGGCTGCCCCCACACCGCCCGCAAAGGGCAAAGCGCCCGAGAAGCCCAAGACGGCTGAGGCTCCCAAGGCACCCCCGAAGCCCAAGGCGCCCGAAAAGCCCGCGCCGCCCCCGCCTCCGCCGGCCCCCTCGCTCTACATGTACCTTCCCCAGAAGCGCTCGGCCTTCGCGGCCGGCGAGACGGCCGAGGTCACCCTCGTGGTCGCCAACCCGGCCCCCGTGGCCGGCGCCACACTCTCCCTCGCCCTCACCAACGACACCGGCACCACCTGGCGGGCCGCCGAGCGTCTCGACGCCCTCCAGCCCGGCCGCCACGCGATGACCTACACCATCGCCACCGGCAGCTTCGTGCCCGGCGCCTACACCCTCACGGCACAGCTCGGCGAGGCGAGCTTCGGCCGCCAGGCCATCACCCTCGCGCCTTCGGTGGCTCCCACACACTTCCCCATCGCGGCCTGGCTCGAGAAGCGGCCCCGCCACGCGCTCGACGCCGCGCGGCTGAGCCAAGCCATCGGCCTCAACACCGTGCTGCTCCAGCGGCGCTCCCCGTGGCTCAGCGCCCCGCAGCATCGCCTCGGCGGCGACTACGCCGAGGCCGTGGCCCGCCTCCACAACAGCCCGACGGCCAAGCCTCTTGAATCCGGCAAGGGCGCCCCGCCGTTCATCCGCACCGCCGACCTGCTGACCGGCGCCGGCCTGCGATGGATCAACGTGTGCGCCGTGAGCGGCGGCGGCCTGCCCACCCTCGCCCCCGACCGCGACTTCGTGGACCCCCTCGTGATGCTGGGCGCGCGCCAGCGCATCCACCACAAGCTCCTCGCCGAACGCGCCTTCGCCAACTGCCGGGGCATCCACTTCACCAGCGAAACCGCCCTCGGCGCCCACGACGGCAACCCCTTCGGCTCGCCCGCACGCATCGCCGCGTTCCAGCGCGTCACAGGCCTCAAGGCCGTGACGTGGCGCGACGGAGCCAAGAAGTGGGAGCCGTGGCAGAAGTTCGTCACCTTCCGTGCCGGCATCCTCGGCGCCTGCCTGGCCGACTGGACCCAGGCCGTACACGCCATCGAGCCCGGCTACCTCGCCGCCTCGCAGTTCGGCGACGGCACCAACCTGGCGGCCGGCGTCTATCCGCCCCTTCAGACCGCGGGCCTGCCCCTCGTCGTCACACAGTCCACCCTCAACGGGCCGGCCGGCATGGACGGCTCGCTCCTGGCCGCCGAGCTCGCCCGAGCCGGCCAGTGGGCCAAGCCCGTGTGGTTCATGCCCCAGGTGGACCCCGATGCCGACCTCGACGAGGTGCGCGCCAGCCTCCACCTGGCCATGGCACGCAAGCTCGACGGCATCGTCTACCCGCCCGGCCTCGACTACCACTACGACCAGCCCAAGCTCGGCTCCCTGGCCACCGACCTGCTCGCCGGCATCAGCGGCCTCAACCGCCACGTGACCGAGCTCGGCGACTTCCTCCAGCGCCTCGAACGCGTCCGCGACCCCGTGGCCATCCTCTACTCGGTCACCGAGCACACCGCACGCATCGGCCGCGACCCCGCAGGCAAGCCGCAGGGCGCCGACTACACCTCCACCATCACCACCGCCTACCAGGCCTGCATGCTCGCCCACTTCCCCGCCAGCTTCCTCACCGAGGAAGAGCTGCTGGCCGGGCAGGCCGACCCGGTGCAGGCCATCCTCGTCATCGGCCTCACCCGCGTGCGGCCCGAGGTGAAGGCCAAGCTCGAGGCCTTCGCCGCCGGCGATGGCGTCGTGCTCGTCGACCCCACCACCACGGTGAAGCTCGAGGGAGCCGACGCCCTGGGGCTGGAATTCCCCAGCGTGCTCGACTACTTCGCGCACGTGAAGAGCACCGTGAAGGACGACGAGGCGCTGGCCCTGGAGCGGCGCGACGAGATGGTGCGCAGCCAGCTCTTCGGCCCCATCCTCGGCCCGCTGCGCGCCGCCCTCAAGAAGCACCTCCAGCGCGACTACACCGTGTCGAGCCCCAGCGTGCTCGTCTGCGAGCAGCGCGCCGGCGACGCCCGCTACTACTTCGTGGTCAACAACACACAAACCATGGCCTACTACCGCGGGCTCAACGTCGAGCTCCAGCCCACCGCCGTGCGCCTCATCCTGCGCAGCGCCCGCCGGCTGTACGACGTCGTCGGCGGCGCCCGCATCGAAGCCCCCAGCATCAAAGGCCGCCCCGTGGTGCCCCTCGTCCTGCCCGCCGGCGGCATGGACATCATCGCCGACCTGCCCGACGAGGTGGGCGGCGTGCGCATCCGCCACGTCCGCGCGCGGCAGGGCACCCTCGACGTGTCGGCCCACGTCTTTGCCGGCAAGCAGGAGGACGTCGACTGGGGCACCGACTTCCTCCGCGCCTTCGGCCGCCTCTTCGTGCCCGCCCGCAAGCCCAAGCCCATCAACGCCGTCGTGCCCATCGAGGTCATCGTGCGCGACCCCGACGGCGTGGAGCGCCTCCACCTCTTCCGCGCCCACACCCCCGACGGCTACACCGAAGCCATCCCCTTCCCCGACTACCAGAAGCCCGGCAAGTGGACCCTCATCATCCGCGACCGCCTCGGCGACACGTCCGCCGAGGAAACCTTCCGCGTGCGTCCCCACACGTCCCGATGGGCCCACCGTCAGGGCAGCCTGGTGGCCTTCGATG
>JADHXT010000187.1 GCA_016782825.1 Candidatus Brocadiia bacterium
TCCCTGCCGAGAGGCACGCTTGTGTGCGGCGGGGCTTCCCGTGTGGGGGCTGTGAGAAACAGCCCCCGATGGCATGCAAGGCCGCAAGAAGCGTGCCGCGAGCCGGCAGGGACTGAATGGGGAGCGGATTGCCGGAGCGTCGGAAGCCACGCCCTGGGCATCACTTATGGAGTTAGCAAACCTGTCTGTCAAATGAGGCAACGAAGACGCTCTCGAAGGAGAAGACCCCGTCGGTGAGGTCCGTCCTGTAACCGGGTTCGCCCCTTCGAGAGATCCTCCGCTCCGCATCCCGCCGCGGCGGCGGGCAGGCTTCGCTCAGGATGACCCGTTGGGGAGGCCGACGGGCGCGTCAGCTCAGGAAGGCTCGGTGCCAGAGCTCGAAGTTGAGGAGCGCCCAGAGCCGGCTGGCGTGGTCGGCGGTGCCGTCGAGGTGCTCGGCGACGAGTCGGCGGACGGCGTCGGGCTGGAAGTAGCCGCGGGCGAGGCTGTCGGGCGAGAGCAGGTGGTCCTCGAGGTAGCCGCGCAGGTCGCCGCGGAGCCAGTGGGCGATGGGCACGCCGAAGCCCATCTTGCCCCGGCGACGAATCGCGTCGGGCAAGAGGTCGGCGAAGGCGCGGCGGAGCAGCCACTTGAGCGAGGTGCCGAAGGTGCCGAGCTTGAGCGACGTGGGCAGCGAGAAGGCGAGGGCCATGACCTCGTGGTCGAGGAAGGGCGAGCGGACCTCGAGCGAGTTGGCCATCGAGGCGATGTCGACCTTCACGAGGATGTCGTTGGGCAGGTAGGTGACGGCGTCGACGAGGCTCGTGGCGGCCACGGGGTCGAGCTCGGCCACGCGGGCAAACTCGTCGGCGAGGTAGGCCTCGGCCTGTCGGTCGGGCAGGCGGGCGGCGAAGGCGTCGGTGTAGAGGCCCTGCTTGTGCTCGCGACCGAAGTAGGCGATCCAGTTGACGTAGCGCTCGGCCTGCGGGTGGGGCAGCCCCTCGAGAAAGCGGCGGATGCGGCGGCCGACGGTCTTGGGCCGCGACGACGAGGGGATAAGCGGCACCAGGGTGTCGGCGAGGCCCTCCCAGGCCGAGCGGGCGATCTGGGGCACGCCGTCGTAGAGCGAGCCGGCCCACATGGCGAGGTAGCGCTGGTAGCCGGCAAACGCCTCGTCGCCGCCGTCGCCGCTCAGCGCCACGGTCACGTGCTCGCGGGTGCGTTGGCTGAGGTACCACGTCGGGATGGCCGAGGAGTCGGCGAAGGGCTCGCCGTAGTGACGCACGAGCTGCGGCAGGAGGTCGATGGCGTCGGGCTCGACCTGGAACTCGCGGTGGTCGGTCCCGAACTTCCTGGCCGCGATGCGGGCGTAGTCGAGCTCGTCATACTTCCGCTCGCCGAAGCCGATCGAGAACGTCCGGACCGGCGCCTTCGTCTCCTGGGCCATGAGTCCGACGACGATGGACGAGTCGATGCCGCCGCTGAGGAACGCCCCGAGCGGCACGTCGCTGATGAGCCGCATGCGCACGGCTTCGGTCATCTGCTCACGAAGGGCCGACGCCGCATCGTCCACGCTCAGATCGCTGTCGGTCTGTTGAGGCAGCTCCCAGTATCGCTCGAGCCGCGTCTCTTCGGCGCTTACGGACAGGAAGTGGGCCGGCAGGAGCTTGCGGATACCCTGGTAGATGGTGAGGGGCGCGGGCACGTATTGGTAGGTGAGGTAGAGGTCGAGGGCCTCGGGGTCGAGCTCGCGGCTCACGTCGGGCGCGTCGACGAGGGCCTGAAGCTCGGAGGCGAAGAGGATTCGCGAGCCGTCGTCGTGGTAAACGAGCGGCTTCTGCCCGAGGCGGTCGCGCGCGAGGAGCAGGCGTCCCCCACGGTCGTCCCACAGGGCGAGGGCGAACATGCCGCGCAGGCGCCCGAGGCAGCCTTCGCCGTGCTCCTCGTAGAGATGGGGGATGACCTCGGTGTCGGAGCGGGTGCGGAAGTAGTGGCCCCTGGCGATCAGCCCGTCGCGCAGCTCGCGGAAGTTGTAGATCTCGCCGTTGCACACGGCCCACACCGAGCCGTCCTCGTTGGGCATGGGCTGGTGGCCGCCGAGGACGTCGATGATCGACAGCCGCGCCATGCCGAGGCCCGCGTTGCGAGGGGACGAGCCGTCGCCCGGCGCGTGATCGGGCTGATCGCCGCGCACATAGGTCCCCGCGTCATCGGGCCCGCGGTGGCGCAGCGCGTCGATCATGCGGGTGAGCCGGTCGCGGGAGACGGCCTGGGCGGGATCACGATGGACGATGCCGCAGATGCCGCACATGGGAATCCAGTCGTAATGCGTAATCCGTAATGCGTAACCAGAAGAGACGGATTCCGACAGTGCGCAACCACACGGGACGCGGGGCATCTTCCCTCGGGTTACGCATTACGGATTACGCATTACGCGCCGCCTTGCGCCGGCGGCTCCCAGGGGAGACGCGCCCGGCCCCCTTGCTCCTGCTCCTTGCGCTTTCGCTCCTCGGCCTCGCGCGCGAGGCGGTTGAAGGCCACCATGCGCCGCACGAAGACGACGAACATCAGGGCTAGCATGGCGTAGCTCAGCCACTTCCACCACGGCTCGTCCCACTGCAAGATGTAGGCCGGCCACAGCGACGCGATGGCTGCGAGGATCGCCGCCGTCTCCCAGATGGGGAACCGTCGTGTGGGTCTCGGGGCCTCGTCGGCCATGCGGGGGTCGCCTGAAGAGGGTTCCATCCCGGCCTAGTATACTGGGGAGCCGATGTGGGCGCAAGACGGGGCTATTCGGCTCCGAGGACCTTGACCTCGACGATGTGGACGCCCTTGTTGAGGCTGTGGTAGAGCATGTTGACCCGCACGTAGCGCGCGAGGCGGGGCTCGAAGCGATGGAGGTCGCCCTTGGGGGTCGCAGGGCGCGCGTTCTTGCTCAGGTCGGCCACCTGCTCCCATCGCTTGCCGTCCTGCGAGACCTCCACGGTATAGCGATAGAAGCGTCCGCCACCCCAGTAGGGGAAGACGTGGACGCGGTCGATCCGCACGGGCTTTTCGAGGTCGATGCGCAGCCACTGGGGATAGGGGTCAGCCTGCCAGCTCGACCGCAGCTCCGAGGCGTTCCCGTCCACCGCCAGGGCGGTCGGATGCCCGGGAATCGACGCCGAGGCGGTGGCCGGCCTGCCGACGGTGATGCCGACGCTTCCCGGGCGTATGTCCCCATGCCGCTTGACGAACTCCGCGCGCCGAGTGGCCGCGCTCCAAAGCTGCGGCGGCTTCACCGGATACGGCTTTCCGCCTTTGCGGGTGTAGTCGGCGAATCGCCTGCCGTATTCCGTGCAGAACGCCCTGCGCACCAGATCGAAGCTCAACGGCTCGGCGGGATGATCCGCCTCGTCCGCGAGCAGGAACGGCTTGCCTGCGCGGGTGGGATCGTAGTTGCCGTCCTTCACGACGAAGTGGAACTCACTGCGGTAGCCTCTCAAGATGTCCTGGTAGTTGCTGTCATGGGCGCGCGGCCTCGGGTGCCATTTGATCGATGCCCTGGTCACGTCGGGGGAGAAGAAGAGCAGCCCGCCCTTCTCGAAGGCGCGGTCGGCATCGGACGTGAACGACCCGAGCTTGACGCAGTAGGGGATGCGAAGGACGAGATGGCGCGGGCGCCGATGGAAGTCCGTACCGAGCGTGAGCTCCGCCCCGTCCTCTGTGAACGACAGGGTGCTGGAGACGCTGCCCATCTCGGTCAGCGCGTTCCGGATCGCCACCCGCTTGCCGGCCTCGATCCAGGCCGGTGAGATCAGCGAGTAGAGGTAAAGGTCGCGGTCGTTCTCATCGATCCCCGCCCGTCCGCCGTATTCGCAGACCATCATGTTGCGAATGAAGAGCGCGGTCTTGGCCGCGGCCCAGGCATGCGGCGGCGGGCAGGACGCCCGTGGTGTGCGGTTGGACCAGGGGATCACCAGGTTCTCAAACCCCTCATGCGTCGAGCCGTTGTGCAGCAGGACGTGGTAGAGGTCCAGCAGCGCGTGCGTCTGGTCGCCGATCGCCCTGTACTGGTTCGCCTGGTTCAGCGTGATGTACTGATGAATGTGCATGCCGTTGCGGTACGTCATGCACCCTTCGCGGTACTTCCGTGCGCGGATCGTCGCCAGCGTGGTCGCCACGCGCGGGTCGTCGGGGCTCAGCAGCTCCGTCGGGTAGACCAGGAGGTTGTTCTCCCAATCCTGGTTCGGGTACTCGTTGATCCATCCCTTGCGCCCCTGCACGTAGCCGGCTCGCCAGTCGTAGAGGCCCGATCGGACATAGCCCTCTTTCTGAAAGACGTGATCGACCGCCTTGATGATCGCGTCGCGGTAAGTGGCTTCCGCCTGGGTCCACGCGTCGGCGTCCCTGGTCTCGCCGAGCAGTCGGGCCGCCCGGATGGACGTCCGAAGCGCCAGCAGGGAGAAGAGGTTGTGGCAGGTGTGGTAGCCGGTCACCATCGGCGCGTCGTAGGGAATGGAGGATCGAATCAGGCCGTGCTTGTTGTGGGTCTTGTGGTCGTTGACGACAAACTCGGCGCCTTTGCGGATGTGGGGATAGACCTTGCGACCATACGCCTTGTCCCGAGTCGCGACCAGGTGGTACGCGAGGGCGAACAGTCCCTGCCCGTGGGAGGTGACGATCGTGTTGTTGCCGCGGTTGTGAACGTCGATGAACATGCCCGAGGGGTGCTGCTTGCGGATCAGCCAATCGACGTTCGGCTCGGCGAACTGGTGGAGGCCGGCGGTGTCGTAAGCCAGAAGCATGTCCATGTAGTCGTTCAGGAACAGCGCGTCGTACGGCAGCCCGCTCCCCTGGCGATTCCGGCCGCCCTGGTTGCGGGTGGCCAGGATCAGGTGCACCAGGGCGGCCCGATAGGAGTCGTTGACCCGCTTCTCCGGGATCTCGAATCCACGATCGCCCAGCAGGGCTATCCAGTACCGGACCGTCTCGTCGAGCTTGCGCTGACAGTCGGCGGCCAACACTGCCGCGACGTGGTCCGGCCTTCCCACAGGCACTCGCGGCATCTTGAACGCCGTACTGAACGTCTCCCCAGGCTTGAGCGAGCGGCGGTAGACGCTCAGCCCGGTCGCGGCGCGATCGGTGATGTGGTGGTCCATCGCGCGATAGGCGCCCCGGTAGGGCACGCTGGGCACAGCGTAGGTCTCCGCCCCCGGCGAAAACGCGTAGACCAGCCTGCCGTTGCGGGTCAGGCAGTTGTCGCTCATGGCAAAGCGCGTAGCCGGAGCAATGGGCTCGCGAGGCCCGCCCAGGCGGAAGTGCCCCGCGGACCCTCTCGCCGCCGCAGCAATGACACCTTCCGCCGGTGTGTCGCCGGGGTTCGCCATGGTCAGTCTGGCGAACTGGACCAGGTTCGCCCTGCCGAGCTCGGGCAACTCGGCGCTGAAGATCTCCAGACGATAGTCCACCCCGTCCTCTTTCCAGCCGTAGCCGACCACCGGGATCCAGCCGTCGAGAAACGTCTTGTTCCTGGCCATCACGGGCTTGAGCGTCTTCCCGTAGAAGAAGGCCAGCTCCGCGTGTCGGGTGTAGATGGCGCCGTCGTAGGTGACCTGCACCGGCTCCGGGACAAAGGGCATGCCGATCACGGTGGTCGACTGTGCCGCGTAGCACCACTCCCGACCCGGAGGGTCGATGGCAGGGTCGACCATGGCCGCGCCTCCTGCGCCGGCCGCGCTCAGGATCATGGCTATCGCCACGGGTCTGTTCATCGGGCCTCCGTCTTCCTGCGGGGCCATCGTAGCCGACAGCGGCAGCCTTGACAAGGGCGCGCCGCACACTATGATCGCCCGCATGAGCGAGAGGCGCCTGCGCAACGTGAAGCTCACTGTCGAGTACGACGGCACGGCCTACCATGGCTGGCAGCGCCAGGCCGATGCCCCCACCATCCAGCAGGCGCTCGAGGAGGGCATCGCCAGCATCGTGGGCCATGAGGTGACGCTCTACGGCTCGGGGCGCACCGACGCGGGCGTCCACGCCATCGGCCAAGTGGCCAACTTCCACACCAACTCGGCCATACCCACCGATCGCCTCCACCACGCGATCAACACCGCCATCCCCAGGGACATCGCCGTCGTGCGGGCCGACGACGTGCCCGACGGCTTCCACGCCCGCTACTCGGCGAGGAGCAAGACCTATCGCTACTCGATCTGCTGCCGGCCCGTGCGGCCCGCCGTCGGAGCACGCGACATGCACTGGGTGCGGAGCCAGCTCGACGTCGGCGCGATGCAGGACGGGGCGGCCCGCTTGGTCGGCGAGCACGACTTCGCCGCGTTCCAGACCGCGTCGGACGTGGCGAACACCGTCCGAACTGTCTCCCGTGCGGACTTCGTCGGCGCAGGCGAGAGCCTGTACTTCACCGTGTCGGCGAACGGCTTCCTCTACAACATGGTGCGGGCCATGGTCGGCACCCTCATCGAGATTGGCCTCGGCAAGCGAGAGCCTGCCGACATCGAGCGGCTTCTGGCCTGCGGTGACAGGACCCAGGCCGGGCCGACGGCGCCGGCGAGGGGATTGTGCCTGATGCGGGTGGAGTATGAAGACGTGACGCGTGATACGTGATGCGTGATCAGAGCAGAGGAAGGCCGGGAGCACACCATGCTGTCTGACGCGGATGCTATGGTCAGGAGGCCCGTCGCGTCGTTTCCGAGTCACGCATCACGCATCACGCATCACGAGTTCTCATGGTGGGCACGCCCGTGATCCGCGTCGCGCACATCATCACGCGGATGATCCTCGGCGGGGCGCAGGAGAATACGCTCCTGACGTGCCGGGGGCTGCTCGAGCATCCCGAGTACGAGGTCCACTTGGTCACGGGGCCGGCCATTGGGCCGGAGGGCGAGCTGTTGGGCGAGGCCGAACGGCTGGGCATCCCGGTGACGATCGTGCCCGAGATGCGCCGCGAGATCCACCCGTG
>JADHXT010000188.1 GCA_016782825.1 Candidatus Brocadiia bacterium
CCGTGCGCGAGATTGCCGCGGGGAAGGGCTTCCCGCAGGAGTGTGTGATCGCCGGCATCTTCCGCAAGGAGACCGAGGAGTTCATCTTCCCCCGCGGCAGCATCGTGGTGCGCGAGGGCGACCAGCTCTTCCTCGCCGCCGACACCGCCAAGGTGCGCAAGGCCGCCGCCTATCTTCAGCAGGCAGGGGCGCGGTCCCGGCACTAGGCTCTGCCATGTCCTTGCGGCGTGTTCCTCGTCTTGAGGCGAAGGGATGAGCAGTTCCCGTGCCGCTCGAGTTGTGGTCGCATGGCTCCTCCTTGCCCCCTGGGTTCGGGCGGGGGACTGGCCCCATCTGCGTGGCCCGAGCTACAACGGCCACTCCGCCGAGACGGGTCTCGCGGACACATGGCCCGACGCGGGGCCGCCGGTTGTCTGGCGCATCGAGCTGGGCCAGGGCTACTCGGGCTTCGCGGTCGTAGGCGACCGCCTCTACACCCAGTACCAATCGCTCTCCGGCCAGTACGTGGTCTGCCTCGAGGCCCAGACAGGGCGCCGCCTCTGGCGGTATCGCACCGGCTACCCGTGGGAGCCGGATGGCAACTGGCCAGGCCCCATGGCTACGCCCACCGTGTACGGAGGCCATGTCTACTTTGTGGATGCCTTCGGCCTGGCGGGGTGTCTGGCCGCGCGCAACGGCCGGTCGCTGTGGTCGCTGAACGTAACCGAGAAGTTCGACGGGGAGGGCACCGAGTACGGGTACGCATGCTCGCCGCTGGTGAAGGACGGCCGCGTGTACCTGCCCGTCGGTGGCAAGGGCGCGGCGCTGGTGGCGCTGAGCGCGAGCAATGGCAGCGTCGCGTGGGCGTCGGGCGACGACGTGGCGAGCTACTCTCCCGCCTATCCGATCACCGTGGGCGGCCAGCGCCAGATCGTGGTGTACATGCGCAACTTCGTCGTGGCCTACGAACCCGCCACGGGGCGGGAACTGTGGCGACACCAATGGTCAGAAGGCTACGACGAGCACGCCGCGTGGCCCGCGTACGAGGAGCCGTTTCTGCTCACCGCCTCTGCCTTCAAGCTGGGAGCCAAGGTGCTTCGTCTGGGCCGCACCGCGACGGGCGCCACGGCCAAGCTCGTCTGGCACAGCAAGGCGCTCTCGAACGACATCCTGTCCAGCATCGTGCTGGACGGCCACATTTACGGCTTCGACCTGCACGACCTCCAGCCGCGCGAGACCCGCCGTTCCCGCGGCCAGTTCAAGTGCCTCGAGCTCGCTACGGGCGGGGTCCGCTGGGCCACAGACTGCACAGGACACGCGTCCGTACTCGTAGCGGACGGCAAGCTCATCCTGCTCAACGAGACGGGCGAGCTCATCCTTGCCCGCGCCACGCCAGAGCGCTACGAGGAGCTGGCCCGGGCCCGCGTGCTCGCGAGCGGCATGTGCTGGACGCCGCCCTCGCTCTCCCAGGGTCAGCTGTATGTACGAAGTCACAAGCATGCGGCGTGCATCTACCTGGGTCGCGACCCCGAGGCCGTCGTGCGCGCCGCCGCGTCGGCTCCAGCGCGGGACGGCGCTGCTGGCCGCTTCGCGGAGCGCCTGAGTGCGGCGTGGACGGGCGCGGCGCTCTACGCGCCGACGCTCGCGGACTTCCTGAAGTGGTATGGTTGGTGCCTCGCCGCTGCGTTTCTGCCGGCCGCCGTGCTGGGCCTCGTAGCGCACGCGTCATGCCTGCGTTGCTGTCCAGGACGCTCCGTAGCTGCGCGGTGCGTGGTTGGCGGGGTCGTGCTTCTGCTCTCCGGTGCACTGGGCACCGTGGCGCTCACATGGGCGACGAAGGTCTTCGTATTCACCTGGCCGTGCAGCTTGTATGCCGCGTTGCATGGCCTGACGGTCGCGGCGGCCACGGCGGCCACGGCGCGCAGCCGGCGGGGGCGGTGGCTGGTCCGCGTCGCTCTCGTTGCCTTTGCCGGCCTGTGCTATGGCTACTACGTACTATGCCGCAGCCTGTTCGTGGTCATGGGCTATGGGTTCCTCACGGGGCTTCTGCCGGGGTTCCCCGTGGCCTGGCTTGCGGCGCGTCGCATGGCCTCTCGGCCCGGTCCCTGGCGCGACCTGCTGTGGCCCGCGGCCTCCTTCACCTTCTACTTCTGGGCATCGGCGTTCTTCACCGTGTGGCGGACGCAGAGCTGAGCATGGTGGCCTGCCGGCGGCTTTGACTTGGCACATGCGCCCCGGTATAATCGGCGCGTGACTGACACCCATGAGCCAGAGGACGCGGCGGGCGAACGGCTGTGCTGGCGCTCGTTTCCGCTGGCGGACGATTACCCGCGGTCGCTCCTGCTGGTGGCCGCGGTCGTTGCTATCTGCGTGGTGGCGGCGGTGGTCTTTGGCGGCGCGGGCTACGGCCTGATCGCTCTGGCGCTGCTGGCGCTGTCGCTCGGGCGCTACTTCGTGCCGACCGACTACGAGCTGGACGCCGAGGGGGCGACGATTCGCCTGCTCGGCCAGGCGCGGCGGGTGGCGTGGCCCGAGGTGCGGCGGGTGAGCGTGGGGCGGCAGGGCGTGTTCCTGTCGCCGTTTGCGCGGCCATCGCGGCTGGATTCGTTCCGCGGCGCGTTGCTGCGGTTTGCGGGCAACGCCGACAAGGTGGTGAGCTTTGTCCAAAGGCGAGCGGTCTCGGATTCGTAAGCTGGCGGCTGCCCTGCGGCACGCCTTCACGCTCAAAGGCCCCCACGGCGCACTCACCGACGCTGACCGCGAGCTGCTGCGGCGCCTGGCCCTCGGCATCGTGGTGCGGCGGATGGGCATGCCGGCCGTCCTGTTCCTTCAGTCCGTGCGGCCTCTGAGCTATGTGGGGAGTCAGGCCCTGACGTTCCTTCGCCCCTTCCTCGCCGACTTCGTGAAGCGAACCGACTACGAGCGGCTCACCACGATCCTCGAACGCCGCGAGGGCGTGGGTGCGCTGCTGTCCGCCGTGGAAGCCGCACTGGCCGAGAAGCAGGGGGCAGGCCAGTGAAGCCCCAAGACCTCAACGTCATCGTCGCCACCGACTGTGGCAGCACCACCACCAAAGCCATCCTCATCGAACGCGCCGACGACGGCTACCGCCAGACCTTCCGCGGCGAAGCCCCCACCACCGTCGAAGCTCCCTTCGAGGACGTGACCCGCGGCGTGCTCAACGCCCTCACCGAACTCGAGGAGCTGAGCGGCCGCCGCATCCTGGACGGCGAGCGCATCATCACCCCCTCCCGCGACGGCGAGGGCGTGGATATCTACATCTCCACCAGCAGCGCCGGCGGCGGCCTCCAGATGATGGTGGCCGGCGTGGTGAAGTCCATGACCGGCGAGAGCGCCCAGCGCGCCGCCCTCGGCGCCGGCGCCATCGTGATGGACGTGCTCGCCAGCAACGACCAGCGCCCCCCTCACGAGAAGATCGAGCGCATCCGCACCCTGCGACCCGACATGGTGCTCCTCTCCGGCGGGACCGACGGCGGCACGGTCACCCACGTGGTGGAGCTCGCCGAGTTCCTCGCCGCCGCCAACCCGCGGCCCCGCCTCGGCTCCACCTACCAGCTCCCCGTGGTGTATGCCGGCAACCGCGACGCACGCGAGCCCGTGGCCGAGACACTCAAGGGCAAGGCCGAGCTGCACTTCACCGAGAACCTCCGCCCCGTGCTCGAACGCGAAAACCTCGCTCCCGCCCGCGAGGAGATCCACGAGCTGTTCCTCAAGCACGTCATGGCACAGGCCCCTGGCTACAAGAAGCTGATGGAATGGGTCGGCGCCCCCATCATGCCCACACCCGCCGCCGTGGGCGAGATCATGCAGACCATCGCCCGCCGCCAGGGCATCAACCTTGTGGGCGTGGACATCGGCGGCGCCACCACCGACGTCTTCAGCGTCTTCGGCGAGGGATTCAACCGCACGGTGAGCGCCAACCTGGGCATGAGCTACAGCGTGAGCAACGTGCTGGCCGAGGCCGGCCTGCCCAACATCCTGCGCTGGGTGCCCTTCGACCTCGATGAGGCCGAGCTGCGCGACCGTATCAAGAACAAGATGATCCGCCCCACCACGATCCCGCACACGCTCGAGGACCTCAAGATCGAGCAGGCCATCGCACGCGAAGCGCTGCGGCTGGCTTTCGTGCAGCACAAGCAGCTTGCCGTGAGCCTCACGGGCGTGCAGCGCACCCGCACCGTGAGCGAAGCCTTCGACGAATCCCTCGCCGGCCTCACCCTCATCGACATGCGCACCCTCGACCTCATCGTGGGCAGCGGCGGCGTGCTCTCCCACGCCCCGCGGCGCGCGCAGGCCATGCTGATGATGATCGACGCCTTCCAGCCCGAGGGCGTCACCCGCCTGGCCGTGGACAGCATCTTCATGATGCCCCACCTCGGCGTGCTGTCGCAGGTGCACGAGGCCGCGGCCGAAGAGGTGTTCGTCCGCGACTGCATGATCAACCTCGGCACGTGCGTGTCCGCCGTCAACCGGGGCAAGGCGGGTGCCAAGTGCTTCGACTACGCCTTCGAGGCCGACGGCGAGCAGCGGCAGGGCACCGTGAAGGTGGGCGAACTGAAGTTCGAGCCTCTCGGCGAGGGCCAGACGGCCACCGTGCGGCTCGAGCCCGGCCGGGGCATCGACCTGGGCGAAGGCAAGGGCCGCGAGATCGAGGCCGAAGTGCTCGGCGGCGTGGTGGGCCTGGTGTTCGATGGCCGCGGCCGCCCCATTGCCGTGCCCGACAAGGAACGAAGCTCCGTCCTCACCCAGTGGGCGCAGGCGCTCGACGCCTACCCCGCGTGAGGCCATAACCGACGACGTAACCCGAGGTGCGTGCCGTGGCACACTCCTACACGCCAGGACTGCGGGTGACCGCCCACGCGACGATCCGCAAGGAGCGCCGCCTCCCCATCGCCGGCCACGTGGTGGTCGAGCAGGGCGCCGCCGTGCGCGCCGAGGACGAAGTGGCCCGCGCCGAACTGCCCGGCGACGTGGATACCGTGAACGTGGTGAACCAGCTCGGTATCCCGCCCGGCGAGCTGGCCAGCTACATGCTCAAGAAACAGGGCGACGCGGTGGCGCGCGACGAGGTAGTTGCCGAGACCCGCCCGTGGCTCAAGTGGTTCAAGAGCGCGGCCCGCTCGCCCCTCGACGGCACCATCGAGACCATCTCGCCGATCACCGGCCAGGTGATGGTGCGGGGCGCCCCGCGGCCAGTCACCGTGCGGGCCTACATCGACGGCACTGTGGTCGAGATGGAAGAGCGCGAGGGCGTGGTGATCGAGACCACCGGTGCCTTCGTGCAGGGCATCTTCGGCGTGGGCGGCGAAACCAGCGGCGAGGTGGCTGTCGTCGGCGACGGCCCCGACGCGGTCATCGGTCCGGACGACCTGACCGACGACCTGGCCGGCAAGATCGTCATCGCCGGCGCGCTCATCACCAGCGACGTCTACGAGCGGGCCTCGGGCATCGGCCTCGCGGCCCTGGTGTGCGGCGGCTTCCACGACCGCGACCTGCGCCGCCTGCTCGGCTACGACCTCGGCGTGGCCATCACCGGCCACGAAGCCATCCAGCCCATCCTCATCATGACCGAAGGCTTCGGCCGCATCGCCATGGCCGCCGCCACGTACGAGCTGCTCGCCTCCCACGCCGGCCAGCGCGCCTCGGCCAACGGCGCCACCCAGATCCGCGCCGGCGTGCTGCGTCCCGAGATCATCATCCCCCGCGTGGGAGAACGCGGCACGGCAGAGGTCGCGGATGCGGTGGTCATGGCCGGCTTGACGCCAGGGTCGCACATCCGTATCATTCGAGAGCCTGGCTTCGGCCGCCTGGGCGTCGTCAAGAGCCTGCCCACCGGCATCCAGGCCGTGGAGAGCGAGGCGCAGGTGCGCGTCGTCGAGGTGGAGTTCGCCGACGGCACGTCGTCCATCGTGCCGCGAGCCAACGTCGAGGCCATCGAATCTTGACCCATCACCGCTGCCCCCAACGCCGTCTGCTGACCGCCGCCATCGGCTTGGCGTGCCTCGCGTTCTGTGCGCGTGGCGCGCGAGCGGCGGAGCCTGAGCCTGCGGTGACCGCTCCCGTCGACCTCGCCAGGATCGCGTCCGAGCTGGCCGGCTCCTTCCGCGTCTACGACCGGCCCAGCGACGACGGCAGCATGCTCATCGTCGAGTGGGCGCGGCCGGCCGACGAGGTCACGGGCATCTCCTACGTCATCGAGGTGGCGCAGTCCGAGGCCGAGCTGGCCGCAGGCAAGTTCAAGATCGTGCGCACGACGGGCAAGCCGAAGTCCGACGAGCCGAAGTACTTCGGCTTCGGCGCCCGCAATGGGCGCTACCTGTTTGCAGAGATCTCTCCCGCCGCGCTCCTCCCGCCAGCCCCCAAGGAGATCGAGCCGCCGAAGAACCCCGACGGCACGCCCAACGAGCGGCTCGCCGCCTATCTCCAGACGCAGGAGCAGAAGCGCCTCAAGGCCGAGCGCGAGCGCATCAACCGCCTGCCTCACTTCTTCCGCCTCGCGGTCACCGACGGGCAGCAGAGAGCCCACGTGAGCCGCGACGGGGCGCCCGTGGTGCTCCAGGCCAGCGCGCGCCCGAACCTGTTCAAGGGCTACAAGCTCAACAACCTGCTCTTCGCCGTCATCTTCTGCGGCATCGTGCTCGGCTTCATCCACGCCGCACGCAAGAACCCCAACCTGTTCATCCGCAAGATCGCCGGCCTCGAAGCCGTGGACGAGGCCATCGGCCGCGCCACCGAGATGGGCCGCCCCGTCTACTTTGTGCACGGCCTCGGCGGCGTGGGCGGGCTGGCGACCATCGCGGCGGTGAACATCCTGGCACGCGTGGCCCGCCGCGCGGCGGAATACGACACCCGCGTGCGGGTGATGAACAACGATCCCATTGTCACCGCCGTGAGCCAAGAGGTGGTGAAGCAGGCCT